>DATEXA010000082.1:0-9049 GCA_035257465.1 Pyrinomonadaceae bacterium
GTTCGTGAAACATGCGACACCTTGGTTCGTATACCGCTTGTCGGCCATCTCCAGTCGTTGAACGTGTCAGTGGCGGCAGGGGTGTTAATGTACGAGGCACTCCGACAGCGAACTCAGTTGCGGTCCAACGCCAGAGGGGACGACAAATAATGTTTTGTCCGAAATGCGCGACGCAAAATCTCGACGGTGCAAGTTTCTGTAGATCATGCGGAGCGAATATCAGTCTTATTCCGCAGGCGCTTGCTGGTCAGCCGTTGCAACCGACGTTTGACGATAGCCGCGCCGGTCGGCGAGCTCGAAGGCGTGGCAGAGAGCCGAGTCTCGATCACGCTTTCAAGAACATCTTCATGGGAATCGCATTCCTGATCGTAGCGATCGCGTTGTCGCGATCAATCGGGGAAGGATGGTGGTTCTGGCTGTTGTTACCCGCCTTCTCGATGATGGGCACTGGAATCGCTCAGTACATTCGGCTGAAGGAACAAGAGAAGAAGAATATTCTCGTGAATCCGCCAGGCATCCAGTCGTTTCCGGATCGTTATGCTCCTCCACCGAGAGATCTCTCGGCTCCGCAGACGGGTGAGATGAGGCCTCCTGTTACGAGCGTTACGGAAGGAACGACAAGACACTTGGGGGTTGAGGCGCCAACACGCCACCCTGATGCCGAACCAAAGTGAATTATTAGAACAGTCATAACGAGGCGATGCGCCGCAACCAGCGACGTATCGCCTCGAGGTCTTTTATCTTGTCCTTTAATAACGACACTCGTCTTTGTGTTCCACTCAATGAGAAGACGTTGAGTGAACTCACCGCAGCAACCGTGAAGGTTGGCGTCGCGGCTGACCTTGTTGAACTGCGTGTGGATGGATTGCTGCCGCATGAACTGCCAGAGTCCTCAGCGAAACTGAAGAACCTCATCAACAGCATTTCTCGTCCGGTCATTCTCACTTTTCGTTCATCGGAAGAGGGTGGTTACAGGCCTCTGACCAAAACGCAACGGCGAGCGTTCTGGGATGAATACGTCAAATCAAATGCCGCGTTGTTCGATATTGAAATGGATCTGGTAACGGAACTGACAAACTCTGAAGGTGACGATCAACCAGACTGGTCGCGTGTGATCTGTTCGCGACACTATTTCGATGAGAGCCCCAAGAGCCTTGAGGATACTTATGAACAATTGGCTTTCACGCCAGCGCGCATATTGAAATTGGCGGTCAAGGCTAACGACATCGTTGATTGCCTCGGCCTCTTCAAGCTGTTGGAGCGTGCCGGTCGTGACAAGCGTGACTTGATCGCAATTGCGATGGGCAGTGCAGGAGTAATAACAAGAATACTCGGTCCCTCGCGAGGATCCTTTTTGACTTATGGTGCAGCCGCGGTTGAAAGAGGTACCGCGCCTGGCCAAGTGTTGGCTTCCGAATTGAGATCAGTTTATCGAATCGACAAGATTGACTCTGACACAGCGGTCACTGGATTGGTCGGTTTGCCTGTCATGCATTCAGTTTCACCCCACATGCACAATGCGGCTTTTCAAGCTTCGGGTTTGAATGGTGTGTATTTGCCTCTAGAGGTTCATGACCTTGCAGACTTCTTCAAACGCATGGTTGTTCCGCGTTCAAGAGAGTTCGATTGGAATTTACGTGGCTTGAGCATAACAGCGCCGCACAAGGTCGAAGTCTTGAAATTTCTGGATTGGATTGATCCGATGGCAAAGGAAATCGGAGCGGTCAATACAGTTATTTTACAGGATCAACGATTACTTGGATACAACACCGATGCGGACGGTTTGATTGAACCGTTAGTCCAACGAATCGGATTTTTGTCTGGAGTTCGTGCTGCAGTGATTGGATCTGGAGGCGCAGCAAGTGCTGCGGTATTTGCCCTGCAACAGCACAATGTTGATGTTCGTCTCTACGCGCGTGACCCTCAAAAAGCAGAGGCACTTTCAAAACGATTCAATATTTCGTGCGAGTCTCTCGATAACGAAAGTTTTGCTGGAAACGACATTGTGATCAATGCCACGCCACTTGGAAGCATCGGCGAAAAGGAAAACGAAACTCCCGCTAGAGCACAGCAACTGCGAGGGAGTCGGCTGGTCTATGATCTGGTTTACAACCCCATCGAAACACGATTCATGCGAGAAGGACGTGAGGCTGGCTGTGAAGTTCTTGGTGGACTTGAGATGCTTGTGGCCCAGGCTCGTCACCAATTCAAATTAATGACTAATACCGACATTTCATACGAGTTAATGTACTCCGCTGGATTGTCTGCACTCACTGGAATTTTATCCTCGTAATCGAACGAGACAACTCACCAAGTTTCGAAGCCGTTCCATCACAAGCTCTCACCCTTCCATCACAAAGCTCAGTCCTATTCGTAGTCTCACTCGTAATCTCCACATCGTTGCTCACTAATTGTTTGAATCGAAGGCACGTCCTTCGAAGTAACAATGGAGGGTGCAACCGTGAGAAGAACAAAGGGTCTGCAAATCACTTCAGCCGTTCTACTGGTAACTCACTTCACCTTGATCAACTCGGCAGCGCAGTCGGCACTGGTTAAGTCGCCGTCCTCCGATCACTATCACGCAATCAAAGAGACCGCGACGACAGAAACGAATACGCCTGGAGTAGTGTCTGCGCCTTTGCCGGAAGAATCCACAAAGCTTTCAGCTCCGGTAATGTTTCATCCGTCTCCCACCGCACTAAAGTCACGCGATCCTGAGAAACTCGGAGTCATTGATCGGGCGTACCTCGATGCCTTCACGATTTTGAACGACGAAAATTCGTGCAGCCGTTTCTTCGGGGGGAGGTATGCCATCACGGCTCTTACAGAACTCATCAGCCAACTCAAGCCAAGATATCTGGATAAGAACATCGCGATCAAAATGAGCGGTGAAACAACAACGATTCAGAGTCAGGCCACTGGCTTCTCGTTCCGTTTATTCGAGAAGGCCGAAGTCAATCTGAATGGTTCCTTCTTTAAGAACACCGAACACTCCTCGATAACTTCAATCTTCCGGCCAAACACTCGGGAGACCAGAGTAGTGGTTTTGCTACATGAATTGGGGCATATGGTGAAGGGACCGGGAAATCGATGGGTTCTACCTGACGATGGTGGAGATATATCGCAGAGTTTAGAAAATACCGGACAAGTTGTATCGGTCTGCAGACAGGAGATTGACTCGTTATCAAAATTGACTGCGTCGCAGCAGTTGGCTATGGCTGACGAAGTCTCAGACACTAGTCGTCCTCCGATTCAAATACCGTGAAGAAACGATGCGCAATAATTCCTTTGCCACAGTGAAGCTACGCCCGTTCATACCTGCCTTGGTCCTTTTGGTCACAAACTCTTACTCGCTGGTGTTAATTAAGCGATAGAGACTGTTCGATATGCTTCAGCTTGTCGTTTGGTTTCGGCAAAGGGCACGTTACTTTGCCTGTGGAATCTCTTTGACTCAGCTATCCCTATCGGACAACAGAATGTGTCAGACAAGAAGATGATGAATGACCTGTCCGAAGTGAGCGAAGGGAAGTCTCGGTTGGATCGATGGCTCCGGAAACGCCGCACACGTGTGGCGTTGATTTGGGGGATATGGTCAATCGTAGCCCTGTTTTTTAGTACACAGGTCTACATGATGTACTACTCGGGGAATCAGCCGATTCCCTACGTCAAGGCCTTCTTTGTTCAGGCCTCGGCTTGTTATCTTTGGGCCCTCGTCACTCCACTTGTCCTCTGGCTCGCGCGTCACCACAGAATCGATCGGAACAACTGGCAGAAGAAAGTGCTGATGCACGTGGGTCTCAGTGTGGTTTTGAGTAGCACGTTAATCGTGATCCACTTTGTCGTGTATATGCTTATTGTTGGTCGCGTTAACCGCATCACTCCCTACTGGGCATTTGATTATCTTTACCCGAACCTTGATAGGTGGCTTCTGGTTTACTGGTTTATTTTCCTCATGAGCCACGCATCTAACTATTACAAGAGTTATCGTGAAGGGGAATTGAAGACCTCAAGGTTACGTGCCCAATTGGCTCAATCTCAACTGGAAGCCCTCAAAATGCAGGTGCATCCTCACTTTCTTTTCAACACCCTCCACTCGATTTCAGCCTTACTTAGCAAAGACACTGAATCTGCGCGGAAGATGATCACTCGTCTCGGTGACTTCTTGCGGATGACGCTCGAGAGTGGCGGCGCAATGGAGGTCACCCTGCAACAGGAACTGGAGTTTCTTAACGGTTATCTTGAAATTGAACGCATTCGTTTTCAGGATCGACTAACAACAACGATTGATGTCGATCCTGAAGTATTGAATGTTCTGGTACCCAATTTGATTCTTCAGCCCATAGTTGAGAATGCAATGCGGCATGCGGTTGCTCGGACAAGGGCCGGGATAGTTGAGATCACAGCCGTACCGCGAAACGGAGCAGTGCACATAGAAGTAAAAGATAACGGACCCGGACTGTTGGTCGATGCCCGTTCGGTTGCGCGCTCCTCGTGGGGAGTTGGCCTGGCAAATACTCAAGCTCGTCTTGATTGTCTGTACGGCTCGGAGGCCAAGTTTGAATTGAGAAACCGGCCGTCAGGTGGATTGACGGTTGTCCTTGAAGTGCCGCGCTCACGAACGAATGGCAGTGCCTGATAGGTTGTTTGCAATTATCTATTCCTCCAGTTAACTAAAAAATCAGAAACCAAAAGCGGTATGTTCGATAAGCTTCAGCTTGTCGACGATGACGACAAGCTTCATCAACTTATCGGACATCGCATCACCACCATACTTACGAGAAGTTGAATCGAAATTCATAATCTCGTTTGCTTCTCTATTTGATCTACATTTCTGCGAAACCTTGGTAAAGCGACTGACGTAATCGAATATGACCTTCGTCGTTTTAGTTTCCGCCACAAGATATTCCATGGCGGTGTTCATTTTTATAGAGTGACCTTACGCACTCCAACGCAGTTGTTGAACTGAAGTACAAAGGACAGGGAGGCTAGGTGACGGACGCAACCCGTATTAAAGCGTTAGTCATCGATGACGAACCACTAGCACGCGACATGATTCGCGAAATGCTCGGAGGCGATTCCGACGTTGAGATCGTTGCGGAATGCGCAAATGGCCGAGAAGCAGTTGAGGCGATTAGGTCGCTGTCTCCCGATCTAATCTTTCTCGACATTCAGATGCCCGAACTCGGCGGCTTCGAGGTACTCGAATCGTTTGAAGCGAATCAGGCGCCGTACGTCATCTTTGCAACCGCGTATGATCAATATGCCGTGCGGGCCTTTGAGGTGCACGCCTTTGATTATCTGCTTAAGCCATTTGATGAAGAGCGTTTCAACATCGCCTGGCAAAGAGCGAAAGCCCAAATCACGCTCGATCGCACAGGTGAAAGAGATCGGCACATCCTTGCTCTGTTGGAAGAGCTAAAGGCTGGACCACGCTATCTTGAAAGACTAGTCGTCAAGACCGGCGGCCGTGTCTTCTTCCTCGATGTTTCTGAGATTCTATGTATCGAAGCTGAAGGTAACTATGTACGCGTTTACGATCACACCAAACACTATCTGCTACGCGAAACAATCAGCGGTCTTGAGGAGCAGCTGGACCCCAAGCAATTCCTCCGTATTCACCGCTCCGCGATTGTCAAGATAGACAAGATCAAAGAACTGCAGCCATGGTTCCATGGCGAGTATCGAATCATTCTCGAGAACGGCAAGCAGTTGACCCTGAGTCGGAATTATCGCGCCAACCTTCAAGATGTTGTTGGCAATGCTCTTTAGCAGCTTTGTCCTGTGACGTGGCCGCTCCATCACAAGTTTTAGCCGTTCTGTCACACAGTTGGTTACGCGGCAAAAGAGCATTTGCGAACATCGCGTCGTGCCGAGGTCCCGTTGTTCATCTGAGCGGACTCGCCGTTGCGAGAGAGGACAAGGACGACTTCTGGTTTATTGGCTCCCCAATCATGAACCGGACAGAAACGAACAAGCGAAGTTATTCAGGAGGTAAATCATGAATGGTCAATCGCTCTCGGAAATGTCAGTCGGCCAGGAGCTGAAGCCCGACGAAAGGCTTACGGAAGCCAACATGGACGAACGGATCAATACGCTCAGGGAGACTGTGTTACAGCTGTTGCAGGAAGTTGAATCTTTGACGATCGCGGCACCGGCAGGGCTGAAATCCGGCGCGCGCCTGAATGATGAAGTGCGTCAATTCGAGATGAATTTGATTCGTACTGCCCTGGGTCGAACCGCCGGAAGCCAAACTCGTGCGGCAAAATTATTGGGTCTCAAACTTACTACGCTTAATGCGAAGATCAAGCGGTACCAGATCATGCCAACGGGTTACCAGGGGCATCTGAGACACGAGTCGCACGAAAGCGCCGCCTGAAGAAGTGTTCGATAAGCTTCAGCTTGTCGGGTGCGACCGGAAAAATCCACCAACAGGCTGAAGCTTGTCGGCCCTAACAGTACCTTCATTCTCACACTCCAGTTTTCTTTTGTGTTTCGAACACACCAATCGACAAGCTGAAGCTTATCGGACATAAGCTTATCGGACACCCCTTGCTATACTGCTTTGTGTGAACGAGCGGTATAGCCGACAAATTCTATTCAAAGGAATTGGCGAGCAGGGTCAGCAGCGACTCCACCAGTCGCGCGTGCTTATTATCGGCTGTGGTGCGCTCGGTTCTGCACAGGCCGAGTCGCTTGCCCGCGCCGGGATAGGCAACCTACGAATTGTCGATCGAGACTACGTCGAGCTATCGAATCTTCAGCGGCAGACAATGTTTACTGAGCGCGATGCTCTGGACCGGCTTCCCAAATCGATTGCTGCCGCAAACCATGTAAATGAGATCAACTCGGATACCCTGGTTGAGCCAGTCGTCGGAGACGTTAACCACTCAAACGTCGAACGACTCCTCGATGGGTGTGACGTCGTTCTGGATGGCACTGACAACTTCTCCACTCGGTACCTCATCAATGACGCGTGCGTGAAGCACGACCTGAGTTGGATTTACGGTGCGGCTGTGGGTTCTTACGGTGTGTCAATGACCATAAGACCTCATCACACAGCCTGTCTGCGCTGTGTCTTTGAGGAAGCGCCACCTGCCGCAAGTGCGCCGACATGCGATACATCCGGTGTGATCATGCCCATCATCAGCATGGTCGTCGCTGTGCAAGTCACTGAAACTCTGAAACTGTTGGCCGGTGCTTTGAAAGACTTGCACGGATCGTTGATGCAGTTCGACGTTTGGCAAAACGAATGGAGACGAATCAACCCGGGTGCGCGTCGTGAGGACTGTCGCACTTGCGGTCAGGCTATCTACGATTCTCTCAACAGCGAAACGAATGAACTCGCGGCTGTGCTTTGTGGCCGGGATGCGATTCAGATCTCGCCCGCCAGGCCAACAGAAATAGATTTCGCATCGTTGGCCGCGAGACTCGAAAATATTGGTGACGTAAAGTTCAACGAATATCTGCTGCGATTTCGCACAGGTGAATTTGAAATGACAGTCTTCCAGGATGCGCGATCCATAATTCGCGGAACAGCTGAAATCAATACCGCTCGCTCTCTCTATGCAAAGTACATAGGAAACTAACGACTAATGACCACTACACGATGCATGCGGATCCCCTTTATCTCAACACTCATTTTGCTCCTCTTTTTAACCGGTATTTCCCACGCGGGCCAACCTGCCATTTGGGAGACGAGCGGGCGCGCTGACCTTTTGAAAGGCGATGCGCGGGGCGTTTCGATTAGCGATACCGGAGTACTGATGTTGGCGCCAAAGCTAACTGAGGTCTTCAACACTCAACAGACTTATATTTGGTCGTCGACAGCCGACAACCTTGGGAACGTGTTCCTCGGAACGGGTCATGATGGAAAGATTTTTCGCATCAAGCCAGACGGCACTGGAACGCTTCTTTACGACGCGGCTGAATTGGATGTGACGGCGCTGGTTGCCAGGGATGACGTCGTTTACGCCGGTACTTCACCGGATGGCAAAGTCTATCGCATCACATCCGACGGAAAAGCTGAGGTCTACTTTGATCCGGAAGATAAATACATTTGGGCACTCGCATTGTTGGCTGACGGATCGTTAGCAGTTGGTACTGGTGATAACGGAAAGCTTTATCGCGTACGGTCAGCTGGTGCTAGGCCGGACGCTTCTCTGCTCGCGAGTACGAACCAAACGCACGTCATCTCACTAGCAGTGACGGCGCAGGGCGACTTGATCGCAGGCACTGACTCTGGTGGCCTGGTGCTGCGTGTATCTCCTGAAGGAAAGACTTTCGCGCTTTTCGACACGCAGCTCCGTGAGATACATGCGTTGTCCGTTGCTCCCGATGGTTCGATTTACGCTCTCGCTTTGAGTGATGCAGCAGCCACCGCACGTGGACCTTCGGCACCTGTCCCGACTGCATCACCCACCGACACAGCAACCCCATCCACTACTGTAACGATCACGGCTATCGATGAGCAGGGAACTCCGGTCGCTAATCAGGGTGCTCAAACGCGAAGTCGAACCGATGTTTCCAACGCACGTAGTGCTGTCTTTCGCATCCTGCCCGATGGCGCTACAGACGTTGTGTGGAGTTCGCCGACTGTTACCGCCTTCTCAATTACGCCGGGTTTGCAGCCAGGCACGGTTCTCATCGGCACGAGTGATAAAGGACGAATCTACTCTGTCACCAATGATGGTCGCGACACACTTTTACTTCAGTCGTCAGAGGGACAGATCTCGTCGCTCTTTACCCGCGGCAGCCAGGTTTATGCAGCCTCAAGTAACCAGGGCAAGCTTTTCAATTTTGGGGCAGCGTTTGTGAACGAGGGCAGCTACGAATCACCAGTTCGCGATGCAAAACTTACAGCATCATGGGGACGACTCTGGTGGCGTGGTGCCGGTAACGTGGAGATGCAAACTCGAACTGGGAATGGTGGTCGGCCTGATGGTACCTGGAGCGATTGGAGCAATATCTATAAGGACCCGAACGGCAATCAGATTACCAGTCCACGAGCTCGTTTTATTCAGTGGCGGGCGACGATGCGCTCCCTCGCAAC
>DATEXA010000083.1:0-12070 GCA_035257465.1 Pyrinomonadaceae bacterium
CCTAAAGATGTTGCTGCAATGCGCGTTTTCTTGTTCAAGAGCAAACAGACGCCGGCAACAATCAAAATCAACCCGACAAAATAACTCAAGAAAATTCGCCCGGGTATCCAGTCGGGAGTGAGCTTTTGCAACGGAACACCCGGTACGTATTCCGGGTGCAGCAGATGCTCCACTCCATAGAATAGCGATGTAATGCCCACAAAGATTCGCGGAATCGCAGCCAGTGCCGCAGTCAACCGCGCGGGCGATGCCTGTCTCGCCCGCGTGCTCAACGGCTGCATCGCGAAGGCGAAAGCGCCGCCGCTGAAGGCAAGTTGTCTCAGGGCCAGGGCCCAAAAAAATCTGTTGCCTGGGTTCGCAATGGCCGCCGGCATGTCCATTACAAGTACGAAGATCAGCAGCGTCATTCCGACCAGAGCCGCTGCCAGCCGTGCCTGGACGAGAACGGCAATACTGAGCGCTGCGCAGAGAAAAGCGACGCCCACGAGATAGACCCAAAACGTATGCGCGGGAATCCAGCGGGGAATGAGGCTCGCAACACTCGTTGTGGCGGTGAAGTGCTCGGAACCAAAAACGGCCAGGGGAACCGCAAAAAAGAGTCGGCCAAACGGCATGATCTTGTCCACACCATGTTCCTGCGGCAGTTCGCCGAAGATTTTGATGATACCGACGATGAACAGCAGCAAGGCACAAACATAGATCCAGAAGACGATTGCCTGCATTCCAAACGGCACAGAAATCAGAGCTGGTGCGACCACGACACTAGGAATTAGATAAGCAAATGTTTGAATGATATGAGCCTCTCTTCCTTCTCTGTGCGGCTCTGTGTCTCCTTGTCTCTGTGGTTGAACTAGTATAAGCATTCATTAACCACAGAGACGCAGAGATCACGCAGAGCTATCTAGAAACAAACGTCACTGGACCAAGCAAACCCGAAATCCTCAAAGTCGGCGGCGGACCGAAAGGTGGAGGACTCTCCGCGAGCACCCTCTTAGCGGGAGACAACCGGTCACCGATCAGATGGTTAGTCCACTCATTCGTGACTTTGATCTCCAATTGATTCTCGCCGGCATTTAATGCACTGGACACGTCGACCTGATACGGAGCCTTCCATAGAATTCCTAGTGACCGACCATTAAGTGAAACCTCAGCGAGATCATTGACGGTGCCAAGATTGAGAAAGATCTTTTCCCCCGGACGAAACCAACGACGATCTACTTTCACTGTTTTTGCGTACGTCGCAGTCCCAGAAAAATACTTCACACCATCGTCTCCGTTTGTTGTCCAGGATTCGAGCTTCGACAACGCGATCCTGGGAGGCGCGCCCAGGCTCGAAGGAAAGGTTACCGTCCATGGTCCATTAATAGTCGCGATCGTCGTTGTATTTGTCTGCGGCAATGTACGAGCAGTTGAAGACGCCGCACGGCGAAAAACCACGAACACCGACTCTCGTTCCGTGAGATGCAACGGCACCGTTGTGCGACCATCGGCGCTGCTGAACTCGGCCGGCTCGATCTCACCCGTGTCCGCGTGCCAGAGTTCCGCCTCTTTGCCACTTACGCGAAATCGAGCATTGATGTCCTGCGCACGATCAGTGCGGTTGGCGATAAAGTAAATGTCCGAAGCACCCGAGCGGCGATGGATCCACGAAAGGCTCGTATCCAACCCGCGGCTGAACTCAACATCTTTAGGAATGCCCAACCCCGCGAGCACGTCCGCGGGCGACAGACCCCACACGACTGTTCCCTTCCCGTAACTACGTTTAGTGCGACTTACACCATCAAGATCACCCCACACTTCATCTGCCAATGCCTGCACTTCACGATCAGCGTTCGGGTAGCCCGTGAGACTCGGAGATTGCAAAGGCTTCGGCCCCAACACCGTGGCACCGTTACGCACCAGCTCACGGACCTTGCGCAACACGGGCAGTGTCATGCAATCGATCTCAGGTAGAACGAGCACGCCATAACTCATGCCATCCGGTAAAACAATTCTTCCGTCAGCATTCACTGACATTCGATTCAGAACCACATCCGTGTTTACGTAGTCGAAGTCGTAGCCATCGGGGGGCCTCGGTTTTAGTCCCGCACCCCAGAACGGCATGGTCGATGGCGCGCCTTCATTCAGCAGGTACGCAAAGTCCGCGACAAACAACCCCTGCTGCAACATGAAACTGTTGCGCGCGAGGTAAGTCATGAACGGCTGGCCCTGTTCTGCCCAGGTAATGTTGCGATTGATGTGCGTGCCCACCATCGTATTGCCGGGTTTGGTATCGAGAGGCTGATGCGCAGACGTATGAAAGATGATCCGATTGACGCCTTGCGCGAACCAGTAGTCAACAATCTTTTTCAGTGAATAAGGTGATTCGTAACCGCCGCCGGTAAACGATTCCGTAGCGACCAAAGTCTTTCCATAGACATGCGACGCGGAAGCAGCGCCCCGCACGTCTTCGTAATACATCGACGACGGATGCAGGTCGCGCATCCAGAACTCACCCATCGGAATGTCCAACTGCTTCTTGTTCAGCAATGTATCTTCGAGAATCTCAAGTGAGACACCCGCCGCTTCGCCATAAGTCCCAATCCCGCGCTGACGCAGAAAGTCCGCCGCCACTTTGTAGTGGTTATCAGCAAACATCTCGGCAAGTGTGCGACGGAAGTCCCACAGAAAACGGTCACTCACTTCCGGGCTCGTAACTATGCGCCCTGTGAGTATGGGTAGATAAGGAGTCGGGTCATAGCCACGTCGCTGACGAAACTCGCTTAGCATCTCGTCTGTCCAGTTCTGCATGCCCGCTTCCCAACTATCCAGCAACACATATCGCAGACTCTTGCTATAGAGCGGACCCAACGCCTGTGCGATCGGATCGGTGTAACCACGCAGATAACTTTCGGTGTGTTTACGGCTGAGCTTGTCAGCTTCATAACCAAGACCAGAAGGTACTGCCGGACGATTCTTAGCACCCGTTAGCGAGTAACCCAACCGCAGGACGGTCCAACTCCCTGCCGGCACTTCCCAGTTGAGCGTCCCGTCTTTGTTCATCTTTGCAGTGAGGTCAACGATGTCTGAATTTCGAATGATCGAGCTTGAAGGAGTTGGTGGAGTCGGCACAGACTCGTATTCGAAGAGGAAACTGAAACCGGCCTTCTCCTCCCAGCGATGTACTCGCGCACCTGAATGGAGCACGGCTTCCATCAATGTGTACTCTTTCGCCGGTGCAGATGGTGATTGGTTCATTACCGCTGCAGGACTGAGCGGCGCTCCCGTCAACTCGATGCGGTAGAACTTCGCAGTAGTCTCTGCAAATGCAAAAGTTCTAGCAAGGCCGCCACGATAGAGTTGCGGACCGGGCATAGTCACTAACGTTCGAAAGTCAACGCCGTTGTCGCTCGCCAGGATTCGACCGACGGGTATGCCGGGACGTCCAGCAATTGAAATCGCGCGTGCCGTGAACGGATGCACGAATTCGTATTGCACCCACGCTGGCCCGTCAGTTGGAGCGGCGACCGTGAGGGCAGAATTTAGATCGTGGTCGTAGAGCGCAGTGGCATCGATCGCGCCCGCGTTCGTCGTTGCTTGCGGGTGCAATTGAGCCATGTCGCTCTCATCGGGTGGCGTGCGAAAGGCGATGACAGCGCTGTCGCCGTAGTAAGTAGGATCAGGCGGGGTTGTACTTCCAGGACGTGGAGCTCCGGTGATCAAATTACGGATTGGCCCATTGTTCGAAGGCGGCTGAGGAAGTGTACCGGCAAACGATTGCGGTCCCTGCAAGTTCGTCTCACTCCAGACGAGTTTCTTCATCGCCTGTTCAGGCTTCACCCATGGTCCACCAGTCTCACTCCAGCCCGCCGAACTAAAGATCGTCATCTCAAGTCCAAGTCGATCAGCCTCGGAAGCAACATGACGGACAGCATCAAACCATTGTGGTGTGCCAAACTCGATCTTCCTGTCGACGGTCTGGCCGCCACCTGCGTTGACGTCGGCCAACTGAAAACCTCCAATGCCGACACGCTTCATCCATTCAAGATCTTTGGTAATTCCCTCTTTCGTGACGTTACTCCTGGTCCAGTGCCACCACGTCCGTGGCTTAGCTGAGTCGAGCGGGTGTTTGAAACCTTGTTCGAGAGGATCCGGTGCGCTTTGAGTTGGAGTCTCACCGTTGGAGGTAGGAACTAGCCAATCGCCTCCAACAGTCAACAACCCCGTCAATGCGAAAGGAGTGATGAGAAGGATTAGTTTTCGCCCACTCAGCATTCGGTTAGCATCCGTTTGCGCGAGTCTCCGAGTTGGGTAACGTCACGACAAGCTAAAGAGCCGCTTACAAAACTCTCATTCTCCCCAAGCTTCAGCTTGGGGTTACAGTGCGTGACTACTTTTTGAGGAACCGTTTTAATGGTTTACGGGTTTCGAGCCAACCAAGCTCCAAGCCAAAGTTTCATTGGCGTTCGGATTCATTCGACAACGGGCAAACCGTTGAAACGGTTCCTGAGTAATGAGCGCGCACCATAACCCCAAGCTGAAGCTTGGGGAGAATGAGAGTGTTCAGGCATCCCGCTTCTGATCTGATGACAACTCCAGACTTTTGCTAGTGCCTTTGAAGCATATCGGACTACTTCTTCTTCAAGGCGCCATCCACCGTGATGACCAGACGATTACTTGATCAGATCCATCGATTTGCGTTGGCCGGGCTCGAGCGTGACGCGCATAGCATTTGGGGACAATTTGTTGGTCGACTCAACATATTGCGGAGGGCCTGGTTCACTGCGATCCCACACCACCAGGAAGTATTCACCGGGAGCGCCGCTTACGAGAAAGACTCCCTGCTCATTTGTCGATCCGTTCGGCCGTAAAAAAGCTGGGGCTGTGGACGGATCGACAGGCATCAACATGACGAACACGTGGCTCAATGGCGTTCCGCCTGATGCCGATAACACGCGTCCCGTCAGGATCGAGGCCGGCGCAATCACGATTTGGACATCCTTAATGTCTGATCCAGCATTGGTCTTCAGTTTCTCGCGCAACAGGTCGGTGCCATTGACTTCGATTGATTTGGCGTAGAAGACATTCGGTGGTCTTATCATAACGGAGAGTGGGAATTCACCTTCGGGAACGCCAGTCGCGGTGAACTCGCCCGTCGTTTCAACTCGCGTGAACGCTGATCCGATACCGATCGAAATGTCCGGCGTTGGCCCACTCCCCTGCTCGACCGTTACTTGTCCGGAAACGCGACCGCCTCTTGAAACCTCAATTGCAAGGTTCTCAACATCAGCACCAGCAACTGTTAGATCCTGGCTCTTGTTAACAAACCGCTCGGTCTTCGCCCCTAAGAGCCCGCTCGGTCGAACATCGATCGCATAAACTCCATCAGGCAAATTGTTGAGGAGCCAACGCCCCTGCGCGTCGGTCGTGGAAAAGTAATTGGACATTGCTGCTTCAATGCCTGTTTGATTCCCGTCTTTCTTGTTTAGACGGACCGTTGCGCCTGCGATCGGATGTCCATCGCCGTCATCCCTGACCGTTCCGGCCACTATGTGCAGACTCCGCTCCGCCAGCGTAATGTTGATGTCGCTCACTACACGATCCGGAGATACAACAACCGGAGGCGACATGCGAGAGTCGATTGTCGACGGAAAATACGTGGAGCCAAGCACGCCTGAAACGCTTTTGGATCCTTCGGCCTCAGGCGTCTGGTGAGGCGGTTCGGCGCTGACGATATATTCACCAGCCGGCAATCCCCTAAAGCGATAGGCGCCACTTTCATCAGTAATGGTGGAAGACCCGAAACCGCGTTCTCCGGTTTTCATCGCACGAACGTTGGCATTGGCGACGACACCTCCGTTAGCACTCGCGATTCGACCCTCGATGCTGCCAAAGTGCGGATTCCTTACACGCAGAATGATTTCGACCGGGTTCTCAGCGTTAACCGTTATCTTCGGAAAGTCCTTTTTATATTGCTCTACCCTGGCAGCGTCAGCGACCGGATCTCCGTTTTGTAGAGGAAACGGCGCTCCTTCCGCGCTAGGCACGTGCTCATCAGCGGGATGCGTCACAACGTAGTATTCGCCCGGGACCGCGTGAAGGAAAACGAACTCACCATTCGCGTTCGTCATCGTCGTGGGGATGCGATTTGGACCGCGACGATTGGCCAGCAATTCGATCGCCACCAATTGCACTCGCATTCTTGGCGCTGGCTGATTTGTATCCTCGTACAGGGCACGCCCTTTGACGATTGGTCCAGGCGCACGATCCTGAACGGACTTGTTGGTTACACGCGGCGTGCCTACGGTTTCTGACTGCGCGTTTGCATTAGCTCCCACCAAGATAAGAGCTACGAAAGCGACAACTAGGGCCGATATCCGCATATATCTTCTTTCTTAGTTGGACGACACGAATGGCAATAAGCGTCTTGAGTTTCGAAAACTCTAGTTTGTTTCTTACTAATCCGCAAGATACAAAAGTGTACCCGATTGCATCAACGTATTTTCAGAAGCGGATTTCACGGAAGACCACAGAGATAGCTTTCAGGCGGGAGTTAACCGGGTCTCGCGCTAGCGTGAAAGTGCTATGTCGCTTTTGAATTTACGAACGGGTTCAAGTATCAAACTCAAAACAGTTCTTCGTTCGGTAATTATTTCTGCACTCACCGAGAGTCCGGGCCGAAGCATGACATCCTTGTCTCGGGTCGAAATCAATGTCTTACTCGGAGCAATTGTTACCTTGTAATAATTGACGCCGTCTTTGTTGATAGCATCGGGTGAGACATCAATCACTGTCCCTTCAACGACTCCATAGTCCTGAAATGGAAACGCCTCAAACTTCAATTTTGCCGCCAGTCCTTTTTGGACGAAAGCGATATCTTTGTCTGCAAGCAGCGTCTCAACTACCAGAGGCACGTCACTTGGCGCGATCGTCGCTACAGTCTGGCCCTGCTGCAACACTTCTCCAGGACCTCGGACATTGATTGTTGTGATAATTCCCTTCACCGGCGAAGTGATCGTTGTGTGTCGAAACATCCTCTCGACATCACTAATCTCACCTTGTAAGCGCGCGATGCGATTCCGTTGCTCCAGCGTTTCGTTTATTGGTCGGTTGACCATCATCAGCCGTAACTGAGATTGACTCGCTTCCAACTCTTGCCGCAGTTTGAAAAGGCGCGTCCGCATCTCTGCGGCGTCTAACTGAATCAGTGCGTCACCAACTTCCACGCTATCTCCCTCTTTGACGAATACATTCTGCACGACGCCTGAACTTGCGGGCTGAATAGGCTTGATGTTGCCTTGTGGGATGACGGTACCTTTTGCTACGGCAACCAAATCAACCCTGACAAAGCTTGCCCATGCGAAAGCCACAAGGATGAAAGCAATGATGAGATAGAGAAGACTTCGCACCGCCCACCAGGGCAGTTTCGCGATTACCTCTGCCACTTCAGGCGATGTGTGAACGCTATCCGGCATCCACGTTTGATCTGTGAACTCGAGATTGACAGACGCAGACGTATCCTTGTTCACGGGAAAAGGCGAGAGTTCCTGCTCCTCTTCTTGAGCGACAACTTCATCTGCAACCAGGAGTTCTGACACGGTAACCTATCCTTCAAGCTGTTGACTGTTGAGATAATAATAAATGCCTTTTTGCTTCATCAGGCTGTTGTGATTGCCAATCTCGCGAACAGTTCCACGATCCATTGCGACAATCACATCCGCGTTTCGCACTGTGCTCAGTCGATGCGCAATTATCAGAGTAGTGCGGTCCTTCAGAATCTGGTTAAGATTCTTTTGAATCGCGGACTCACTCTCTGTGTCTAACGCACTCGTGGCCTCGTCAAAAATCAGAATACGCGGGTTCCTAAAGAGAGCGCGCGCAATGGCTATTCGTTGTTTCTGACCTCCCGAGAGGCTTTGTCCACGCTCACCAATCTTCGTCTCATAGCCGAGTGGCAACTCACTAATAAACTCGTGGGCCCCTGCCAGCATCGCGGCACCAACAACTTGTTCAAGCGGCGCATCCAGGTAACCAAAGGCAATGTTTTCGCGAATGGTGCCACTGAAGAGAAAGATGTCTTGAGGCACAACACCGACTTGCGAACGTAGGCTGCTGATTGAGACATGTCTCAAGTCGTGTCCATCGATAAGGATTCGTCCTTCGTTTGGCTCATGCAACCGCAACAACAGATTGGCGAAAGTTGTTTTGCCGGCGCCACTACGTCCTACGAGAGCGATTGTTTGACCTTCCCGGATTTCGAGATCGACGTTCTGAAGCGCGTTTTTGTCCGGGCGCGTTGGATAACGAAAAGTAACATTCTCAAATCTGATGCGACCGCTAATACGCGGCAACTTTATTCGCTTTTGATCATTCACGTCCTCCGGTGTGGCATCAAATACGTCGTTCAGCCTTTCGAATCCAATACTAACTTCCTGAAATTCACGCCACAGATCTACGACGCTCAGTATTGGTCGAGTGACACTAGTGACGAGCACGTTGAAGGCTACAAGTTGGCCAATCGACAACTCGCCAACCATCACAAGACGCGCGCCATACCAGAAGAGAATGATTATGTTAAGCGTCTGCAGCATATTGCCGATCGAGATTGTGGCCATTCCCGACAGCGCACTCCGAAACTGCACGTTGAGGCACTTGACGATCAGTCCCTGAAGCTTCCAGCAGATACTTCTCTCGCTGGCCGTTGCTTTTATCGCACCAACGCCGGAAATTGATTCGACCATCTGCGAATCCGCCTCGGCTGCCTTTTCAAAGGCCTCGCGATACTGCCTCTTGAAGATCGGTGTCGCAATCAACGTGAGTACGACATACCCGGGAATGAAGATGATGGCAACGATCGTGAGCTTAACGTTGTAGTAGAACATCAAAGCCAGGTACACAAAGATCATTAGACAATCCAACGTCACACCCATGACGCGCCCGGTGAGGAAATCGCGAATACGGGCGTTCTCGTTAAAGCGCTTGAGAATGTCACCAACCTTACGTTCTTCGAAGTAACGCATTGGCAAGCTCAAGACGTGCCTGTAGAAGTCCACTACCATCTGCATGTCGATGCGACGCGTTGTATGAACCAACAAGTAGTATCGAAGCGCAGTAGTCATCGCCTGAAATACACCTATCAACAACATTCCCACCAACAACATATTCAGCATCGAGGTGTTCTTGTGAACTACGACGTTGTCGACAATGACCTGAGTGAAGATCGGCAGCGCGAGGCCGAAGAGCTGCAGCATTAGAGACGCGAGAAAGATTTCTGCCAGTACTCGCCGGTAAGGTTTGAGCAACGGTAACAAGCGACTGGATTTTGACTGCGATTCTTCGACCTCCTCGATCTTTGCAGTCGGAGTAAGCAGCAGCAGATAACCTGTCCAGTCTTTTTCAAACTCCTCTCGAGAGATCTTCCGCAGACCTATCGCGGGATCGGCCAATATCACGCGGTCTCGCTTCACCTCGTAAACCACAACGAAGTGAAAGCCTTGCCAATGCGCGATCGCCGGCAACTCTATTTTTGTCAGACGATCCCACGAAGTTTTGAGGGCGCGTGACTCAAAGCCCAGGCACTCCGCTGCCTGCGCAATGCTGTAAAGGCTAGCTCCTTCACGGCTCACGCTCGCAAGGTCACGTAGCTTATTGATGCTGACGTGCTTGCCGTAGAAACGGAGAATCATCGACAAGCAGGCGGCACCACAGTCGGTTTCACTCAACTGCAAGTGAAACGGATAGTTTCTTTCTCGATGTGGTTTGTAGATTTGAGCTGCGGGTGTTTGTTTAGGAGCTACAGCTGCAGTCGCATTCTGATGTTTTGTTAAATCAATCGTGCTGTATCCCGAAGCAAGGGAAACAATGGCATCTTTGAACTTCGGGGAAGCGCTGATGATTCGATCAAACTCGCGTTTCGACAAACGAAACACCGACGACGGCTCGGATGTGATTACGCTTGTCGCACGTGGTTGACCAGTTAACAGGGCCAGCTCACCAAACGAGTCACCGGGTTTCAGCCGATTCAATACCTTGCCGCCATTACTCTCCTTAATCACTCGCACGCCGCCTGATCGCAGAATGAAGAAGGCATCGCCGGCATCGCCTTCGCGAATAATGGTCGTGTCCGGCTCATAATTGATGACCTCGAGTGAGCCTAGTAGATTACGTATCTCCAGCGGTGAGAGTGGCGCAAGCGGAGTCGAGAGCTTCAGGAAGTTTCGGATGGAAATCTCTGATATGTATTTATCGAAGTACTCACGGACTCTTGCGTGTCTCTCCAATAAGTGATCGAAGTCATCCTTTGCCAGCCGGAGAGCGGCAAAATCACTGGAAGCTCGAATCGTATAATTACGTTGGGATTTTGCAAGAAGTGCTTGTTCGCCGAAAGAGTCACCGCGGGTGAGAGTTCCGACGGTTGCTTCCTTGCCAGTCTCATCGATAGCAATGACGCGCGCTTGGCCAGAATAGACTATGAAAAACGCTTCCGCTTGCTCGCCTGCATGCACGACATCCTGCCCCAGAGCGAAGTGAATCAGTTCAAAGCGATTGGCAAGATGGTCTAACTCTCGATCACTAAGGATGCTAAAGGCTGTAGTCGCTCTCAACAGTTCTTTGAGTTCGCTCGAATTCATCGATTGCCTCCTGACCAATGAGAGTTCTACTGAGTCTCCGCGTACCGGTGTCTTTGGTTTCATCGGGCGGCAAGCCGCCCGATGAAATTTGACAGCTGCATCAGGCATAGCGACGCTAGTTTTGCCTTTGTGAGATTTCCTCGCCAATGCGGTTGTTAACTACACCACCCGCAACACCGCCCCCACCCTTTACCTTCTCAGCTTCCTGGTCTTTCAACTCCTTTTCCTGATGCGGGAGTTTGCCGACCTGAACGCGGCTTGTTTTTGCTTCTGGTTTCTGCACTGTTGAATTGCGCATTATCTTTTCCTTTCTCACTTCTCAACTTGTTTAGCGGCCCGTTCTGCAACGGGTCACGTTTAACTGTCACTTGATAGTGGCAATCGAACCACGAACATCACAGCGCGACTGAGGCCTCAACCGATCTTCGTCTGTGGTGATCGTGGCCACGAAGTCAGTTACCACAACGCGGTAGCGTGTGGGTCAGCTCCCCAGTACATCGTCAGTTATTGACTGGGAAGGTCGACCCACACGCTACCGCGTTGTGGCTCGTCAGGAATTGCGACGCTAGTTTTGCTTTTGTGGGATTTCCTCGCCAATGTGGCTGGGAAATACGACACCACCCGACAATCCGCCCCCACCCTTTACGTTCTCCGCTTCCTGGTCTTTCAACTCCTTTTCCTTCTGCGGAAGATTTCCGACCTGAACGCGGCTTGTTTTTTCTTCTGGTTTCTGCTCTGTTGAATTGCTCATTATCTTTTCCTTTCTCACTTCTCAACTTGTTTAGCGGCCTGTTCTGCAACGGGTCACATTTAGCTGTCACTTGATAGTGGCAACCGAACAACGAACATCACAGCGCGACTTAAGCCTCAACCGATCCTCGTCCGCGTGATCGTGGTCACGAAGTCAGCCACTGTCTTCCAAGCACTCAGATGTGATGTTTTTCATTTCATTATCACTCTTATGCGAAACATGGATTTTCGTCACTCGCTTCGACGGAAATCAGAACAATAAAGAAAGGACCACTTACATGAGTAAACGAAGAACAAAGAAAACGTCAGATAAAGACGCTCGCGTCAAAGTAGGAAAGCTGTCGCAGCAGGACAGGGAGTTGAAAAACGGCGAAGCCAGGAACATCAGGGGCGGCGGCGGGGTTTCCGGTGGCGTTCTTGGTGACAAGAGCAATGAGATCAGTACCAAGCTTGGGCGGTAATTGCTGCAAAACTTGAAGCGGCACAACTACTCTAGAAAAGCTCGATTGAACGGTTAACCTCCGCCAATCGAGCTTCTCACTATTCAGCCCGAAAGGATTTCAGTAATCAAGTGAGTCGGTCTTCACTCCGACGGAGTGACATGTTTATAGCACCAAATACCTTCGTGCACTGCTTCGTTCGGAGGAACGGACAGACCTCAGCATATGAGTACGTCGGAGTGTCCGCTCCTCCGAACGAAGCCGGAGGTG
>DATEXA010000084.1:0-9769 GCA_035257465.1 Pyrinomonadaceae bacterium
GCCGTAGTCCTTCATATGAGAAAAAAAAGAACGTTCGATTCTTGAGAATTGGTCCACCCACAACTCCTCCGAAATCGCTCTGACGCAGAGGAGGTTTCTTTAGACCTCGGCTGTTGGCAAACCAGTCGTTAGCGTCGAGCGTTTCATTACGAAAGTATTCGAAGAGTGAACCTTGAAAGTTGTTGGTTCCCGAACGAGTCACTACGGATACTTGCGCTCCAGGTGTGCGTCCGAACTCTGGCGCATAAGTAGAAGTCTGGATGCTGAACTCTTGCAGGGCATCAATCGATACCAGATTATTCGTTCCGCCCATGGCGCTAAAAGCGGGAACCGTGCCAGCTCCCGTTTGGTTCAGGAGCACTCCTCCGCCAATACCGAAATTCGCTCCGACACCATCAACAAGAAAATAATTGGCATTACTCCGTTGGCCATTAACACTAAATTGGCCCTGGTCCCCATAATTTGCTTTTGTAAGGACAACACCTGGCGTCAGCTCGATAAGAGTGCTAAAGCTTCTTCCGTTTAAGGGTAAGTTCTCGACGAACTGACGATCGATCAAAGTACTGACTGCCGCAGATTCAGTCTTAACTGACTGCGTGCCTACGACTGTAATCGATTCACTAACCTGACCAACCTTCAATTCAATTCGCAGCGAACGTTGATCGTTAACGTTCAGCACGACGTCATCAATTCTGGCAACGGAAAATCCTTCATGTCGCGCTGTAACCATGTAACGGCCTGGCAACAGCGCGGAGATTACAAAATAGCCTTCATTATTGGTTAACGCTTGTCTCGTTAGTCCTGTGTCAACTTTAGTAATTGTGACGAGCACCGAAGAAACAAGAGCACCTTGCTCATCCAATAGCATTCCGCTAAGGCTTGCCGTAGCGGAATGCAAACTGAGCGGAGTCATGGCGCTCGATTCGATGCACTGCAGCAAACCGATCGCAATGACGAAGCAAACAATGTTCAGAATGTTAAGGTTCGAGAGTGATCTGGGTTTATGATAATGGGGGAACATCAATTATTCCTTTAACTATTTGTGAAAGAGAGTAAGTGGTCTCGACATCCGGTGCTTTTCGTAAGGCAGCTGAGTCTTACTAGTTGACACTTTGTATAAGGACAATCTCGCGCGCAGTAAAACCCCTTGCCAATAACAACCTCTCGTCGTGTGACCAATCGAACCCTTGAATTGTTTCAGACTTGAAATCAGTCAACTGTTTTGGTGGGCTGCCATCCAAAGGCTGGCTCCAAACATTCGAGCTGTCATTGCGGGAGGCGCAATAGATCAGAGCCTCGCCGTTGGAGGTCCAGCGCATCGGCAGATCCTTCGCTGCGCCGGGTAAAGGATCTATGAACTTTACCGGTGGGCCTCCGGCAAAAGGAATGATAGCGATCTTTGGAGGTGAGTTTGGTGTATCCCACCACCAACAGCCAACGAGCGTCCCGTCAGGCGATACGACCGGCCAACTTGAAATCTCTTTCGTAAATTGATGAGGTTCTCCACCCTCTATGGGGGTTTTCCATATTGATATCTTGCCGGCATCAACGGACATATAAAGCACCCAACGACCATCTGACGAACATTGTGGTCCAAACTCATCTTTTCCATTTGTTAACTGTAATATGCCACTTCCATCCAGATTCATTCGCCAGATATGTCGACCCGCGGGAGAACCGGAAACGTAAACAATGTAACGACCATCGGGTGACACTGTAGGTAGTTGGTTGAAGCGACCGTCAGCAGTAAGTTGCTTTAGATTTCCCCCGTTTCCATCCATCATCCACAATTCGCGATCGCCGCTCGCATCTGATGGGAAAACGATCTTTCCATCAGGGGCCCAGGCAAGACGTTGAAAGCGATGATTGCCTCCGAAGGTGATCTGTTTGATATGACCGGGATCGCCTGACGGCGAATTCCACAGATTTGTCCGCGTCTCAAATCGCGAAGCAACAAGCGTCTTTGAGTCCGAAGTTAGGCTGACGCTGTCGTAGTCGCTTGGATAGTTGCTTGGATCATTGGTAATCCTTCGATACTTACCTTCCGGATACGACACGTACCACAACAGCGCTCCTTGTCCTTTTTGCTTAGCAGCCATGATGAAACCGCTGTTATCTGACAGCCATGCTACCTGCAGAACTTTCGACCATTTCCCATTTGTAAGAAGTTGCTCCTTGCCATCGTCAACGTTTACGCCGGCTACATTCATAAACGAGGGTTGCTCATCAGGGAGTTCATCAAAGACTGCACAAGCAATTAATTTTCCATCAGCGGACCATGATGGCCCGGCAGGTGAAAAGGAATTTGGTGCCTTGCGCTGGCCCAACAATTTTTCCTGTGTGCCATCGGTGTTCGATATAAACAAGCCGGTTTCGGTTTCGCTTGTATCCCGCACAAAGGCGAAACGCTTGCCATCCGGAGAGAATGTAATTGGACTGGCGACATTAGCCAGGATCTTCGCAGATTCGCCTCCCATTACGGGTACCCGATAAAGAGCGGATGTCGTATCGTCTTTTGACCACATGACGTAATAAACGTCGTTTCCATCACGCGAAAAAGTCACACCGGAAAACCAACCGTCTGAGGGGGGAACAAGTACGGTATTGCTGTTTGTAGCAACTGTCCTGAGCAACAGACTCTGCTTATTTCGATCCACAACTGTATGAGCGATGTACCTGCCGTCTGGTGAAATTGCACTCATTCTCGACCTGTCTGTTTCGACGAGTGGAGAGATCTGTACCTCTTGGAAGGCTGGTGTCCTTCGCCAACGCCTCGTCGAGCTGTAAAAGATTCCTCCTGCTGCGACTAATACACCGAGAAAGGTCACTCCAGCCTGCAACTTGTGCTGTGCAACTAGACTGACTACCTGCTGCGTTATAGACACGTTACTGGCAGCTGTCGGAAGTTCTGAGCTTATTGATTGAAAGGTTCTGACTTCGCTGCTCGATGACTCTGTGCGGTGACCGTCGCCGAGCGTTTGCTCAACTTCCAGTTTGCGTCTTAACTGACTGAGTTCAGCTAATAGCTCATTTATCGTCTGATAGCGCTCGTTCCGATTCTTTGCTAGTGCCTTACTTACAATTTGCTCTAATTCGGAAGGCAGCCCCGGGACACATTGCGACACAGGTGTGGGTTCTGTTCCTAAAATTGACTTGATTAGATCAGCAGTTTCATTTCCTTTGAAAGGTTTGCGGCCCGTGACCATTTCATACATCACGACACCAAGGCTGAAGACGTCACTCCGTGGATCTACGGGTAGGCCGCGTGCTTGTTCAGGCGACATGTACTTTACCGTGCCCATTACGAGTCCAGACGATGTATCAACCTGGGCCGCCGCTCGCGCTGCGGGTATTCGTTCGTATTGTTGAGTTAGCTTGGCCAGTCCAAAATCGAGCACTTTCACGTAACCGTCTGGCCTTAGCATGATGTTTTCTGGCTTAACGTCGCGATGAACGATGCCTGCGTGGTGGGCCGCTGCCAGAGCACTAGCTGTTTGCACGGCTACATCTAAAGCGTTGCGCAGTTCCAGTCTGCCGTGCTTCATCCGCTGACGAAGCGTTTCTCCCTCCACGAACTCTGTTGCTATGAATTGGCGACCATCCACTTCGCCCAGTTCGTGGATCGTCAGAATATTCGGATGATTAAGTGTGGAGGCAGCGCGTGCCTCCTGTTGAAAACGCTGCAGTTGCTTTCGATCAAGGTTGCTTCCGGCAGGCAACAGTTTGATAGCAACTCGGCGATCAAGCTTCCGGTCCTCGGCAAGGTACACTTCACCCATGCCACCAGCGCCGAGGAATGAGAGAATTCTGTAATTGCCAAGCAGCTCGCCTTCAGCGAGTTCCGGGATGTGCGTTGCGAGCAAACCAGCAGCAACTTCAAAGGCGGGAGTATCGATCAAACTCAGTGCATTTTCACTGGAGGCAAGTAATGACTCAACCTCCATTCTCAAACTGTCATCACCGACTGAGGCTTCTTTAAGAAACGCCAGTCGTGCCGCGGGCTCTCGCTCAAGCGCTGCAACCAAGAGCACATCGATTTTTCGCCAACGTTCCGGGTCGATCATAGACTAATCCCCGAAGGAAAACCTTCCACCAATCTTGTATAGCGAAAACTCCAGGTGAGTTGGCTCACTGGGCCATTAAGCGATGCAGCCAGAGTTTGGCTGCTTGTAGATCACGTTTGACGGTGGCTGGTGAAATCTTCAGGACTTCAGCAATCTCATCTATGCTCAGTCCTCCGAAGAATTGCAGTTCCACGATTTGACTTTTGCGCGAGTCGAGGGCCGCCAGATTTGTGAGTGCCTCATCCAGATCTACGAGTTCTGAGGCTCTCTGACTGTTTGCCATGACAGACTCATCAAGCGGTACCATCTGGGCTCCAGCTCCGCGCTTTGCAGATCGATACTTGCGTGCATGGTCGATAAGGATATTGCGCATGATCTGGGCAGCCATCGCAAAAAAATGTGCGCGGTCCTGCCATTCGACTTTCTGCTGATCTACAAGCCGCAGATACGCTTCATGGATCAGGGCGGAAGTTTGAAGGGTGTGATTGGGACGTTCCCGCCCCATATGAAGCCTCGCCAATCGACGAAGCTCACTATAGACGAGCGGGATCAGATCGTCGAGGGCTCTTCCATCGCCTCGGTTCCAACTGTGCAGTAGCTCAGTTACTTGATCAGGTAACTTGGACATGCTTTTCGAAAATGCTTAGGTCAGGCAAGCTCCGATAAGCGAATTATACCGTATGTCTCGCTTTTGGCCTTGATTCTCAAAAATGGTTGGAGGAATTAACAAGCGAGGGCAATTAACAATTTCTCTTGAGCTTACCTCTATCGATTTCTCGCTATATCAACTGTAGCGAACTATTCATCACGCTCAACTCGAAAATGTCGAAGTTCAAAAGGAGATCTGTATGCGCCCTCGAACATTCCTATTGATTCTGTCTATCTTATCCATTGCTATGGCAACTACCATTCTCACTCAACGACCGAGCATCGCTCATAGCAATAGCGCTTCTGCTCTGTTGGCGGCCGGTAAACCTATGCCGACGCCCGACGTTCCTGTTACAAGTACAATCAGCGACTTCACCGACATAACTGACAATGGGACCTCCCAGCGTGTCTGGATGCAGATTCGGAGTGACGGTGCTCAATACACCAACGGCGTGAATATACAGTCGATCATCCAGGGCGTTTCCGGCGATTGGATTCTCGACAGCAAGAACGCCATCACTTCTACACCCAGGAAAATCTTTTTCGATTTCACGAAGCCGGTTCCGAACACCGGTCCGAATGGTGGTGCTCCTGTAGCACCGTTTACCTCAGCACTAGTCCCAGCCCGCTTTATCTCGAAATGTCATCTGTACAACAACGACATGTTCACGATGACGCCTGGCGTCACAGTCAATTGCCCGTTGGCGATATTTTTTGCCGACAATGGCAATGAATACTTTCTGCATATGAATCCAATAACTGGCGCAGACGTATTTCAGGAGACGGACTACGTTAACGTCAGGTGCAATGGAGCCGCGAACTCCCAGTGCAACAACTGGACAATGACAGCAGATGGAACGAAGGGTGGCTGTGTAACCGGGGACTGTTCTGTGAAGCAGAGCATAGCGAGACTTAGTCTACGCGTTCCAGTCAAGGGCAGATCCGGCTCATGGTCCACAGTGAATCAGGGAGACTTCTACGTAGCCTTCTCGATCGGCATAACAAATCCCTGACCCTTGCTAGCCACTCCATTGAGTGCGAATTTGAGACTAGTTTATGAGCGATGGAATCAAAGGAAATACTGCTTTTGGCGTTACCGCAAACTGCCGTCTATTAGGGTTTCCGCTTTGAACAGCTCCATCCAAGCTGGCTCACGTTTATTGATTATTGCGCGGAACTACAGCACGGCGAGATCGAGCGACTAAAAATCCAGTATGGTCTGTCGATCCTGGCAGAAGTGATCAAGGAGAAGATCAAGTTCACATCGTAAGACCGGCGCTCTCCGAACAGCTGTTCGCAGAGTGACGAAAACGACTTTTCGGCTGACCGAAACACGGAGGCCGTCGTCGCGGACAGATGGTTCGAGGCGGCGGTCTTCTCACTTAGCACCAAACTCTCACACATCGGAAGGAGTCTAACGACAATGTTCCTCCAACTACACAGTATCCGTGCACTTTGGCTGACGCTGGCAATTCTCTTTGGCGTCCCGTGCCTGACAAACCAGATAGAAGCAAGGACATCATCTGCCGAACCTTGCCAGAAGTATTCGACGCCAAAGAACGATGCCCAGACGCTAATCGGGGAGGGTAACCGCTGGGCCACAATCGGACGCTGGCCGGAAGCAGTTGAGGCCTATCAGCGAGCAATCGAGCTTGACTCTCGCTCCGCGCTGGCGCATGGCCACCTCGCTCATGCCTATACCCAGATGGGTCGCTACCAAGAAGCCATCGCGTCGTTGCAGCATGCGATATCCTTGCAGCCGGCCAACGCGGTCTTTACTTACAACCTGGGTAACGTCTATCTCAAATTGAATCGACCGCTAGAAAGCATCGAACTGTTTGAACAAGCAATCAGCCTCAAGCCTGACTATTTTCAGGCTTACAACGACCTGGGCAATGCCTTTGCAGAACTCGGCAGATACCATGAGGCTATTACCGCCTTGAACCAAGCAGTTCTGCTCCAGCCCCAGTCCGCGCTGGCCCATCACAATCTAGGTGTCGCGTATCATGACGCCGCACGATTCAAGGAAGCAGCCGAATCATTAAGGAAAGCTGTCAGTCTCGATCGGGATTCCGGTGAAGCATACGCAGCTTTAGGTCAGGTTTACTTAAGTCTCAGTCGATACAAGTCAGCCGCCGACTGTCTCGAGCAAGCAGTGCGTCTCATGCCAAATGATGCAAGCGCACAATATCATCTAGGCGCGGCCTACCTGGCGCTTAAAAGAAGAGAGGCATTCTGGCAGCAATATGTCCGGGTCAAGAGTCTTGAGTCCGATTTGGCAGAACGTCTCTTCAGTGCTTTCTACCAGGATCGATTGCTCATCCTCGGCAGTGAACGCAGAAAATAACCAACTAACTTATTTGCATTTCAGTTGGCATGTCGGGATTCATCAACGACGCACCGCCATCTGCAAAAATAACTTGACCAGTAATCCATACGGCATCTTCGGAACACAACAATCTCACGACATTTCCAATATCTTCGGGAGTCCCCAGGCGTCGCATGGGTGTCCACCCGCGCGTATGCCAATCCCGAATTAGGTCCTGAACGTGCGCAGGCAGCGAATTTAAAACACTGCCTTCGGTCCACCCGGGGCTGATTGCATTGACCGTGATATTTCGCGTAGCTAGCGCGACAGCAAAATAGCGAACTAGCGACTCCATCGCTGCTTTGGCAGAACCCATTGCTACCCAAGGCAGTAACCCGCCGGTGCGACTGCCTTGGGCGTATGTGATAGCGAATACTCTTCCTCCTTCGCTCATTAATTTCGCTGCCTCGCGCGCGGAGACGAGAAACGTTTTGACCTGCGAATCGAAAGCCGCGTCGAGTTGTTCAATCGTTATGTCCATTGGGGCATGAAAAAATGTCGGAGCCTCAGGTCGGGCATTGGCGACGAAGATGTCAAGCTTTCCGAATTCAGCTTTGACCTTGCTGAACATTGCGCTAACTTGATCCATCTGTGTAACGTCGGCCCGCAATGTAAAACCGTCTGAGCCGCGCTGGCGGACTTGCGCCAGAGTATCGTTTGCGGCAGATTCATTTTCTACGTAATTGATACAGACCCGGGCGCGGTGCTCCGCCAGTTTCAAGGCAATTCCCCTGCCGATACCGCGTGAGCCTCCAGTAATTAAGGCGCATTTTCCAGCGAGCGACATGTTGGACCTCCTCCTCTAATGAGTTTGGATGCTCGAGCAAATTTGTTTGCTATCCCGTGTCCGATACACAAGGATGTGGTCTGGTGTCTGCAAGTCTAATCCGTTTCTTTGAGCGTAAACGATCCCGGCCATTAACAAGGTGATAGCACACCCTATCGAAGTCCACCCAACCCCATGTTGGTCAGGCTTCGCCTGTCTTGATCTGGTTAGCAAGTTTTTGTTGTTCGGGAGTCACCGGTCACTACCCCAGAGCGCATCAGATTCGCTCTTTTAACTATGTCGCAGGTGACGCAGAGTTGCCATCCTCGTCCTCGCGCTCGTCCTCGTCTTCATAAAGCTCAAGGCAAACCGAAAGTACAACCAAACGCAATGACCGATGATCTCGGCAGGGAAGCGGTGACGATGATAATGAGAAAAGGTGCGCATCCGTGCAGTATGCGGCATCCACTGGTTGATCCCCTCTCTGGTCAATTAACCTGACAATACCGCCTGGATTATTCGATGCGAACGCAATTTTGGATCGACTCAGGCCGAGAGCCAAAAGTGACTTCGTGTTTAGCTTGAACCCATTTTTTGCCAAGTGTAAAACCGACGTTTCCCATTCCGATTGTCGCAATTTTCATCTCGTCCTTCTTTCTGACTGTTCGTTCCTATTCGAGAGAGTGATTTCTCCGGCCTCAAATTGACTTGCAAGTTTTGTGTGTAATACTCAGTGTCGTGGGTAAGGCAAAACATGACCAGCGCCAATCGGGATGCGCCGTAGCATATGGCTTGGATGTGTTCGGCGACAAGTGGACCCTTGTGGTTGTCAGGGACATGATTATGTGGGGTAAGCGCCATTTCAATGAACTCTTGGCTTGCCGGGAAAAGATTGCGAGCAACATTCTGGCCGACCGCCTAAAACGCCTTGAGGAAGAATGCGTCATTACGAAGACGCAGGACCCCGAGAACGAATCAAAATTTATTTATGAGCTAACTCCCAAAGGGAAGGACCTCATTCCTCTGGTTCTGGAAATAATGGTTTGGGGATCACAACACGCTCCGAATTCCGATACCCCAGCTGAACTTGTCCGCTGGGTGAAAAAGGATCGAGACGGCGTAACTAAAGCGATTCTCGAAAGTCTGGAAAAGAACGAGCCCTTCGTTCGTGCCCATGAGTTTTTGTGATACGACCCCTTAGATCTCCACAACAACTCGCGACCGGTCCAAAAATGCACTTCAATATGCTGTTGTAATTTAATGCTTGCAACGTGCAACTTGCAACATACAAGTGTGTCGATTAAAGTTGACTTAACCTTGCGTGGCGGCCGTACAACTCCAAAGGAGGCACGACATGAACAGACTGAATGGAAAGACCGCCGTGATCACTGGTGGCGCTACCGGCATCGGCCTCGCCTCGGCAAAGCGCTTCATCGAGGAGGGCGCCTTCGTCTTCATCTTCGGCCGCCGGCAGGAAGCGCTCGACGCCGCGGTGGCCGAGCTCGGGCCCAATGCCCGCGCGGTGAAGGGCTCGGTTTCGGATGAGGCCGACCTCGACCGACTCTACGCAGCGGTGAAGGCCGAGCGCGGAACCCTCGACATCGTCTTCGCCAATGCCGGGGTGGGAAGCCAGCTTAAGCTCGGCGAGATCACCGCCAAGCACATTGACGAAACCTTCGACACCAATGTGAAGGGTACGATCTTCACGGTCCAGAAGGCGCTGCCGCTGATGGGCAAGGGCGGTTCGATCATCCTTACCGGATCGAGCGCCGGCACCACGGGCGCCCCGGCGTTCACCGCCTACAGCGCGAGCAAGGCGGCCGTGCGCAACCTCGCGCGGACCTGGGTAGAGGATCTGAAGGGCACTGGCATCCGCGTAAACGTGCTGTCGCCTGGGGCGGTGGCGACCGAACTCGCGAAGGC
>DATEXA010000085.1:0-7728 GCA_035257465.1 Pyrinomonadaceae bacterium
TTCGTTTGTTTTCACGCGATGAATCCAACCACCAATTAGCGGGCGAGGACGCCTGCGCTCCCAGCACTGGCTCCCGGCACCGGCATTACGTGAACACATGTCTGACTGCATCGGTCGTCCAGTCAGCAAGACTCTTCGTTACAACATCGGCCCCAACCGCTCGCAAAGCGTCTTCACTTACCGTGTTGGTTACTCCCAACGTCCGCATGCCCACCGCGCGTGCGGATTCGATGCCGGGTGGAGAATCTTCGATTGCCAGACACTCGCTTGCCATCAATGGTAATGACCTTTCGCTTTGCCTCTTTTCGTTTAGCTTCTCCAAGCCACGACGATAACAATCAGGCGCGGGCTTACAAGCTGACACGTCACCCGCCATCACCAACACTGAAAATAGTGGCCCAAGGTGCGCACGCTCAAACACGTATCCAATCTCATCCGGGCTTGCCATGCTCACCAGCCCGAGCGAGAAATGGCGTGAGGCAGCCTTAAGAAAAGTCAAAACACCTGGACACAGCGGCAACTCATCTTCAATCATTGTCCGGTGCAACTTTGTCTTTGCTTCCAACACCTTGTTGACGACCGAGGCCTCCAAACCTTTGTTCGCCCGATCGAACATAGACTTGACGAAAGTCTTGTCGTCCATGCCGAGTGCGCCGAAATACAGTTCCTTAGTAAGGTCGATCTCGTGTTCCTTTAGAACTTCTTTGTAGGCGTTCATCTGGATCATCTCGTCGTCAATGATGACCCCGTTGAAATCGAAGAAGATGGCTTTGATCATAATCTGAAATGTGAAATTACTGCTTCAGTCTCGCGTTCTGCTCTTCGAACAACTTCGGCAGTCGTTCGCTTTCCAGCACATCTAAACGGCGCAGCAATTCCGCCAACGAGAGTTCGTTTTTCAGATTCACCTGGTAGTCGAGATCCGCGCGCAACCGGTCCTTCAGCCCCTGCCTGTTCTGCGACATCATGATTATGGGTGCCTGCATACCGGCGATCACCGCCAGGACCAGGTTCAACATTTGATATGGAACCGGATCAAATCCTCTCACCAGAATGTAAGAGTTGAAAATAATCCAAAATATGATCAGAGCGATCGAGACTCCAATAAACTTCCAACTACCGCCAAACTCAGCAATCAGGTCCGCCGCGCGATCTGCAATCGTCAAACGCGCCGCGGCTTCATCATTAACGTTCTTCGATACACGTGATCGAAGCAATTCATCAGTCCGGCGCAGTCTTTCACTCAACGCGCTAAGCATTGCCAGGGCGACGTCAGGGTTCTTGCGAACAAAAGTAAGAAATGAGTCGCGCGGAAGAATAGCCAATCGGCCGTCTTCAATGACCTGGGCATCTGCCGAACGCTGTCGACCGTCAATGAGCGACATTTCGCCAAAGAAATCGCCCTGGGCAAGTTCGGCAAGCGTCACGTCATTCTTTTCTGCGTCTTGAATGAAAATTCGGACGCGACCACTTTCGATTAAATACATCGCGTCGCCTTTGTCTCCGTGACGAAAAAGTCGAGTCTTATTACTGACCTCCCTTTCTTTCAAGAGTGCACGAAGATCTTTTGCGGCGGTGTCGTCGAGCGAGGCAAAGAGCGGCACAGAGCGCAGCGCCTCAAGTGTCATTTGGCTTTCGGGGTTTGACATGAATTCTCCCAGGGCGAATCTCAGATCTCAGATTTGAGATTTCAGAGTGCTTGCTACAATCGGCAATCGGCAATTAACTCAAATCACTTTTCCATCTTTCATGAACACGATCCGATCAGCGAAACTGTTCGCCAATTCGTGATCGTGAGTGACCATAAGAATCGTTAGCGAATCATGGTTTACCATGTCGCGCAACAATCCCAGGAGTTCGTGAGCACGAATTGAATCGAGATTGCCGGTAGGCTCATCGGCGAGCAACACCTTGGGATTGTTTGCAAGAGCACGCGCGATCGCTACTCGTTGCTGTTCGCCGCCAGACAATTCCGACGGTCGATGGGACATGCGATCTGAGAGTCCAACTCGTGCAAGCAGTTTACCTGCTCGATCGCGCCTCTGTTGTCCACGCAATCCGCCAAACGCGAGTGCGAGCGCAACGTTTTCCTCTGCTGACATTGTCGGGATGAGATTGAAGTTCTGAAAGATCATTCCAACTGAGAAACGACGATATCGCGCCATCTCGCGTTTGCTAAATGGCCCAAGCGCTTTTGATGCAAAGAAGACTTCTCCCCTGGAAGGATGATCGAGACCCCCCAGCATATTTAGAAGCGTCGATTTTCCAGAACCCGAGGTTCCCTGAATCGCAACGAACTCACCCTCGTTGATGTCAATCGACACGTTGTCCAACGCTGTTACGCTGTTGGTCCCCATCTGATAGATCTTCGAAACTTCTTTGGCGGATAAGAGAGGGGTCATATGGCTGACTGGTCTTTAGTCCGGGGTCCTTGATCCTGGCCTTTCACCGACGCCTCTTCAATTCTCCGGACGCGCCAAAGTTCTGCTTGTTCTTCCTCAAATCCCTTCAATGTCATCTCAAATGGTAATGCCTCGTACATTTCAGACTTCAACAATTCAATAACCTTTGAATCTTCAAAAACTGTTCGCGAGATTATCACCTCACTTCCCGAGGAAAGCCCTTCAAGTCTCGCGGCCATGTTTACGGTCGAGCCAAAATAGTCCAGCCGGTCGTTCAGAGTCACCGCGATGCACGGTCCACTGTGCAAGCCAGCCTTCAGTTGCAACGGCATAGCGCCTTCACCCGGATTCGCGAGCGCTGACTGTGCATCAAGCATTGCGACCAGCGCGTTTGCGGGACAACGAAACACTGCCATTACTGCGTCGCCGATTGTTTTTACGATCGCGCCGTCGTGTTCCGCGATGACTTTTTTGAGCACATCAAAATGATTCATTACGCGTCCAAACGCGGTCGCGTCGCCAATTTCTCGATAGAGCCGCGTCGAATGACGAAGGTCGGTGAACAATACAGTCTGTGTTCCTACAGAAATATGTTCACCGGGTCGCAACGCCTCCGTCGAAAATAGATCTCGGAAGATTTGCAGCGCTGTTACCTCTGCAGCTGTCGCAGCCTGGTCGCTCCACGCCATCCGTTCAAGAATCAGCAACTGTTCGGAATCGGTCTCGTTTTTCAATGTCAATGAAGTGCGCTTGGAGATACTAAGCTCTTGTTGGCTCCAGCCCTCCTTCGAAATAACGATCGTCGCGGAGCTTTCGCCGTTCGCCGAGACACTCAACGATTGTGATCCCTGCAATTCGAGTGCGCGCACTCGATAGTTTCCCGAACCAAGCGGCAACTCAAGTGCTCGCTCATTACCGCCAGGTATCAACTGCTGCACAACGATGTGAGGTGTTCGCTCAGGGCTGCCAACGCAAAAGTCCTGGACTTCAACTCGTCTGATCGCCGGGTTTGGCTTGAATGTCAGCTCGACGTACTTGTCGAAGTCGGAAGTAAAGTCAATTTTGCAGCTGGGGCAATGAACCTCGCTCGGAATGTCCTTCAATGACGAACCAGTATCTTTAGCACCTCTACACATTGGACAAAGTAGATCCCAACGCAAGTCCAACATTCCAACACGAGTTGCACGTAAACAGACCTCAAGTACCAGTCGTCGAGAAACTTTCCAGCAATCCGCAAATTGATAGGGACGAATTCTGGCAACCCCAAAATCGTCAGCAGTCTCGATCAAAGAAACTAGCCGGTCGACTACCTGGCGCGCTTCCTCTGACCGATCCGTCTCTGCGAAAAGCTTCTCACCCAGCGCAGCTAGCCGCGAACGATCCGCTTCTGGCAAAGTCGAAGCCTCACTCAAACCCGCATCGACGCCAACGCTCGCTAATTCATCGTACCTCTGGAACGTAGCGCGCACTCGCGGACCGGTTTTCAGTTTGAGCTGAGTAGGAATGGCTACCATGCCGATAAGGTTTTTAGGGGTTGCACGTATTTCATAAGTAACGCGCGTGCCGCCGTCCTCTTTGGGTGTCAACTCCGCCAGTGCGCGCATGCGGGCCATCGGGCCTTTGCTGTAGATACGTTCGATACCAAAACGAACAGGAACCACCCATTCGAAAGGTTGTTCTTCCCATTCCACGTCCATACCAAAAATTGAGAGCCGCACCTTTCGGCGCGCGTTGCGAAGTGGCTTCTTGTCGTCGTCAACGACGATGCTTGGCAACCCTGTATCGCGATTGAATCGATTGGTATCAGCAATGAAGGGCCACAGACTTTCAGGGCTTGATTTGAGATCGACTGACCAACGGTAATGAAACTCACGGAAGGTCATGGGAGTTAAAAACCAAAGTTGAAAACGAATTGGCGGCGGGTGTCTTCATTGAAACCCACCGCCAGATCTGTCCGGGTGGTCGCCGGTGACTCCTCTCGCCAAACCAACTGGCGGCGCCGCGAGGGTCGCACCGTGGTCCGCGCGCAAAGTGAAACCGCCAAACTAGACTTCTTTGTACTCAGAATCCACGTCTTCGTGTGACGAAGCTACGCGGTAGTTTCTCGACTGCACTTGCTTCGTGATCAATAAATCGTCTTTCGTCTTTAACAGGTCGGCTCGGTTGTAAACTGAAAGCTCAAAATTGTACCCGTGAGTGATCGCGTCTTTTGGACACGCTTCAACGCAGTAACCACAGAAAATGCAGCGACCATAATCAATGTTGTAAACCTCGGCGTAACGCTCGTCGACACCGATTCTTTCATTTGGAGGTCGCGGATCGTCGCGAGCTACGATGTAGATACATTCGGACGGACAAGCAGCAGCGCACAAATAACAAGCAACACATTTCTCTCTTCCGTATTCATCGACATGTAGCAGATGCTGTCCTCGATAACGCGGCTGAACGGTTACAGGTTCCTCAGGATACTGGACCGTCCATTTGCGCTTGGGGATGTAAGACAGCGTCACACCCATCCCCTGAATGATTGCCTTCGTCGATTCAATAACGTCGGTAATGATAGACATGCTTTCCTCTTATTGATTAGGTGTAACGTCAGAACCAGTTGCTTGCCATCGACCGTCTCGCCAGACGAATCGATCGACAAAATCGTAAGCAACGTCCTTATCATCGATCCAATAATGAATTTTTCCTGCCAGTGTTGCCCGGTCGCCGCGCAACGTCAGATGCAAACCCTCGAGCTCCCACCTCTGAACAGTCGTGTCGCGCTCGATGTTGTGTAAGTATTCTGCCTTACCCTGCATCTTGCCATTGCTGTCCGGACCAACAAAGTCATCGGCGAGGATCTCACCCAACTTCTTTTTGTCCGCATTGAGATTCGCCGCGGTCCATTCCTGCTCAACATTGGTTAGCTGACTAAGCACTAGATCCTTGTCGTTAGGAGCAGGACTGTTGGTGTTGACATTCGAGTTTGTCTCGACGTTGTTTGTGTTTTCAGAGTTTGCGTTGTGATTACCTGAAGTGTTCGCGTCGCTTTCCCTGTTTGAGTCATTTCTGGAGATGATAATTGGATTCGACTTTTTCACCATCCGCGGAATCAAAAATACAGCTGCGACGGAAATTCCAATTAGCACTAGAAACAACACCCCGAAGATGCCCACGACCCACGGCCAGGTTTTCCTTTTACTGCTCTCAGCCGGAACTGTGTACGAAGGTGGCTGATAAGCCGGTGGGGTCCATCCGGCACTGCTTTCAGTAGCGACCTGACTTAGTTCGTCCTCTGCATCGGGTACCGCAACCAACGGCGTACCATCCTCGATGCAGTAACTGAGAGTCGGATCCGTAAAAGTCTTATTGCAAGTTGGACAACGTTTCATTTTGTAAGTCAGGACAGAATATTTCCAATGATCGCCACGATAATGAACGCGCCGTAAAGCAGCGTGCTCAGTGAACCAGTAACTATGCCGATAATCGCAAAAGCCTTTCCGCCGTAAAGATGAGGAGACCTTTTGATCTGCGACAGTGCAACCAGGCCAAGCACCAACGCCACGATCCCGGGTATTGGGCCCAAACAAAAAATTCCAATGAACGTAGCGAGGATGCCAACAATCATCGACGCCAACGCCAATCCCTGACTTTGTTGCTGTCGAGGAAAGACGCCAGGTGGCGGTGGTGGTTGCCACACCGGTGAAGGAATTGGTCGTCGCTCAGTCGGGCTAACCCAACCACCTGGCGCATTCGGATCCGGCGATCGCCAGGTAGGTTGTTCCACACTCGTCGGCGCATATGGCGGTCGCGGACTACCTGCTGACTTCGGCTGTTCATAGCCAGTGTCAACCAGAATGGTGCCGTCGTCGGAACAGAAAGTAATCCAGACCTCGGTGTACTCCTTATGACACTGCGGACAGTATTTCATCACCTGTCTATACGACGAAGCACCACGTTCGGTTTGTTAGACGAGTTCGAGTTGACTAAAGAAGTACGCAATTTCAATCGCCGCGTTTTCATCGGAGTCGGACCCATGAACGGCGTTTTCACCGAGTGAGCCCCCGAACTGCTTTCTCAATGTCCCAACATCTGCCTTAGCGGGATCGGTCGCGCCCATCAAGTCGCGCCAGGCTTTAACGGCACCGTCTTTTTCGAGAACCATAACAATGCATGGAGCGCTCGACATGAATTCAGTCAGGCCGGCGAAGAACGGCCGCTCACGATGTACGGCGTAGAAGCCCTCAGCTTCCCTTCGAGTCATGTGAATGAGTTTTAATCCCCGGATCTTAAAACCACTGTCGAGAATTTTCTGAATGATCGATCCTGTGTGGCCGGCGCGAACGGCGTCGGGTTTGATAATGCCGAAAGTTAGATTCATCGTTAAAGTGTTCCAATCCTGGTTGCTTTAGTAATCAGACTAATTTTCAAAATGTCTCGTCGCGATGTTAGGGCTTTACAGGTACGAAGGCCTCTCCTGTCGGTTTCGGCGTTTCAACCTTCTTCTTGTCCGGCGGCACAACTGCCGTCCTCCCTACATCTTTCTTCACCGGCGGCCTTCGCGAAGGCACTGACGCAGCCGTCTGCGTAATGTCGGGTGCGTTCACTGGACTGTTTGACTTGGGTTGAGTCGACCTTGAATCGGTGCGGGAAGTACCCTTTTCACTCTTTTGCGCTGACGTCGGTGTCGACTGATCCTTCGTGTCAACAGTCGCCTGCGGAGATGGAGACGGAACCTGACTCGCTAACCCTTTCTCGGTTCGGTCGCGGGTTAGGATCCAGGCGACCAGCACACCTGATACTGCCATCACGACTACGATCGCGAATAGCCACGGAAGAATACTTCGACTGCGCTGCTCAGCAGTTTTAGCCGGAGCGACAGGTGCACTTTGAAACTCTGGCTGGTATCGAATTGTCGACAGTCGCTGCGATTCATCTGTCAGTGGCGCAGGCAATGTGGGAGCAACTTGAGTCGGAGCAGGTTCGTCCACGCGAGGCGACAATCGCCACGTCGCGTCCAGATCAACGTTGCGTTTGACATTAAGTAGCTGAGTACCGTCTGCGAGACAAAAGATCATTTCTTCGTCAGAATAAAGTCGTTTGCAAGCTGGGCACGTCTTCATGGGAGCCCTCCAAAACTCAAAAGGGAAACGAGAACAAGTTCACCCTGCGAAGTTCAATATTCTTTCAAGCCGCCGAGAGTGCGTCCTTCATTGCGGCACCGATATCCGCAGGTGACTTTACGACGTGAATTCCTGCATCGCCGAGTGCTTTCATTTTCTCCGCGGCGGTTCCTTTTCCGCCAGCGATGATTGCGCCGGCGTGACCCATGCGCCGACCC
>DATEXA010000086.1:0-2314 GCA_035257465.1 Pyrinomonadaceae bacterium
TTGGCGGCGGGCATTGCGGTGTAAAAATAGGGTCCCCAATGCAAAATACCAATCCGCGCTGGCGCTTCTCCGATGAAGTTCTGGAGGTCTTTTCTAAGAGCCTCGCGCGCGTCCGTCTGCTGCATACCGCGATCGTATGCCAGATCGAAGATTATCGATGGCACCATGAGGAGCAGGAGTGCTCCGTTTAGAACAACGGCCGTTGTCCGTTTGTTTCGCAGTGTCAACTGTAAGTCGCTGCAAACAATTCCAACGAGTACACAAAAGCCAGGAAACAAAAGCATGGTTACCCGAGCGAAATAAGGTCCCAGGTACCCTTTTCCCATGAAGTAAAGATACAGAAACGAGAAAATCAGTATTGGAACAGACAGGCTGTAAAGGCTGCGTCTGAAAAGAAGATATAAGATTGCGCAGTACGGAGCTAGCCACAGCATGGGATACATCGCAAACGGAATCACGGATGTAACATACCTCCAGAGAACGGACAGACTAACCAATTGACTCCCGCTGAACTCGTGTAACGACGCATATTTTAGCGTCTCGGTGGTAATTGCCTTTGTAACGCTTGCTGTATCTAAAAACAGCATTGGATGACCGAGGAACAGCCCAATTCCAAATCCGAAACCAATCAACCAAACTTGGGTTGCTACGAAGCTTCTCGCCCGCTCTGAAAATCGCAGCCTGCAGCTTCGCACGTCGTTACCGCCATCGAATAGTAAATACAGGCACGGAATCACGGCGATGATTCCGACGGGATACCGAGTCGCTCCTCCGAAACCAGAAAGTAGACCGACGAGAAAAAGCAGTTGCCACGATTGGGATTTCCGAAGCTTAAATGAGAACCAAATGACCAAAGCGCATAATAAATTGCTCAAAATGTGAGTCCTCATGAAATGTGCGTAGATCACTTGCATTGGCAGAACAGCGTAACAAAGCGCGCCCAAAAATGACGGATAGAACTTCCGACTCGCCTCGCTAATGGCGAGAAATACGATAACGATTGTACAGAGATCGAGTAACACCGACATCCATCGGGAGACATACAACAGATCGGAGTGACGTTGTGTCTTCGTTGAATTGTTGAGATCTGCATTCTTGCTAGCGGTAAGCTTCAGCAGTGCTTGTGGCACGGCCCAAAGGTAGTAATTGAACGTACCCTCGAAGTATGCTCCCGGGGCTTTAATGTGGCCTGCTAGTAAGTCCAGCTCGAGGACCCCCCTAAGGCTTACAAATTCGTCGGGCTGGAAATTCAGATCGTGTCCGTACCCGCTGTTGAGCCCCCAGGTCAATCCAGCTACACGAAGGTAGGCTGCAAACAAGACCAGCCCGGCGAATAACCCAGGCCGAAGAGCTTTTTGCACAAATCGACCTCCGGATGCGCCATGTGCGAAGAGAACCGTTAGGCGCATTACTCGAGGGCTGGCACCGCCTGATCTGATCCGATTGCAGTGAGCTTTAGAATTGCCACATTGCGCTCGGAGTCGCTTAGAGTCCGCCATTCATATCCAGGAACGGTCGGGAGTCGTGACTGGTTGCCAGCGAGGTCGTGTTGGGAGGTAAATAGCGCGTAAACCGAAAGCGACTGTTGCAAGCCGTGCTGCACCAGGGCCGAGGCTTGGGGCCGATCATAACGCCATATATAACTCCACTTGTAATTATGTTTCCCATCGATGGGAGCCGCGACAAACAAACGCGGCAGAAGGGCATTCAAATAAACAGGATCAATATCGCTGAGGACGATTCCAGTTTGCCCGCTTAGCTGTCTGGCGAACTGTCTTTCGGCAAAGAATGCGATCGATCGGCGAGGTGAAGTGGCAAAATGAAGAGCGTCCCAAGCTTGCGACCGGTTAATTCCGTGTGTGTTGTAGCCAGAACGTGAAGGGTAACCGAGACAGGCCCCGGCAAACAAGATAAACACGGTCGCCGCGCTTATAAGTCGTTTTCCGGCAAAAATGTTTTGTGTGGCCCACCTAACGGGCAGGACAGCGATGGCGACCAGAAGCATCAAAAGCGGCAGGTAGAATCGTCCATCTCGGCCAAATAGGTAGCTCAGCGTCACGGCAAACGAACTGAACCCCGCTAGAAAAGCGCACCCAACGAACCAGTTGAAACTGATAAAGAATAGCCCGGTGCAAACGAGAACAACGAAGGCAGGAACAAACGATGTGCCAGTGCCAAAAATGTCGGCTGCGTAGTATCCGTGCGGCTGCAGAGTCAATTCCCTCCAAAGGCTGGCAGCGTTAGTCGGAATCCATCCCAAACGAAACAGAAGATGATTCCTGCTAAAATACGGGACCCATAAGTCGTAACCTGT
>DATEXA010000087.1:0-7675 GCA_035257465.1 Pyrinomonadaceae bacterium
CGAGGACGCCTGCGGTCCCAGCAACGAACTACGTGTATGTATCTTGCCCAAACTATAAGTAAGGGATTCGCGGGCGTGTCAGTTCACAGAAAGGAAAAGTGATGAAAGTCTTTATGTGGTTGGCAGCAATTCTGTTCGTGGCTACAACTTCGTCCGCACAAGAACCGCCGCGCGAATGGATTGATCCCGATACCGGTCATCGCGTTATTCGGTTGAGCGATGAGCCCGGCAGTGCCAGTCTGTACTTTCATCAAAATGCCTACACTCCCGACGGCTCAAAGTTGATCATCACTACGCCAACCGGACTCTCGACAATTAATCTCAAGACGCGCGCGATAGAGAAGGTTGTGGACGGACGGGTGAACGTGATCGTCACCGGCAGAAAGTCGGGAGACATTTACTACATAAAGTCAGGTACTGTTTACGCAACGGACCTCAATACCAAACAGACTCGCGAGGTCGCCAAGCTTCCACCGCGCACATCGATCGCCAGTGTCAATGCCGATGAAACTCTGCTCGCCGGCATCATCGATAACGGTCCGCCACCTCCATCACCAGTTCCGGCAGCTACGCCTGCGGCACCACGCGGAGACAACTATCCGGGCAAAGGCGACATGATGGAGCGTCGCCTCGCCGAACGACGTCCTTTGCAACTCATCACGGTCAACACCAAGACGGGCGAAGTTAAGACGCTTCTGAAAGGTACCGACTGGTACAACCACATACAGTTTTCGCCGACAGATCCCACGCTACTCATGTTTTGTCACGAAGGTCCGTGGCATAAGGTCGACCGTACGTGGACGATTCGCACCGACGGTTCGGCACTGACGCAGATTCATCACCGCACGATGAACATGGAGATTGAAGGTCATGAGTTTTTCAGTGGTGACGGGAAGATGATCTGGTACGACCTGCAGACGCCTAAGAGCCAGGTCTTCTGGTTAGGAGGTTACGACGTCGCCAGCGGTGAAAGGATTTGGTACCACCTCGAACGAAGTGAATGGTCAGTGCATTTCAATGTGTCGCCTGATGGAACTTTGTTCGCCGGCGATGGTGGTGGTCCCGACAGTGTTGCCGCTCCTGGCAACGGTCAGTGGATTTATCTTTTCCGGCCTGAGCTGGTCGCAGACAAAACTGATGGAGCTTGGCCAAATCCAAAGGAGTTTATAAAACCCGGTTACTTCAAAGCGGAGAAGTTGGTGAATCTGTCGAAGCACAACTACCGGCTCGAGCCCAACGTTACATTTACTCCCGATCAGAAATGGATTGTATTCAGGTCAAACATGTTTGGTCCGACCCACGTTTTCGCAGTGGAGATCAAGAAAGCAACATCGTAAACGGAGGCCGGTTCTTCTTTGCGGCCTCTGCGTTCTCGGCGTCTCTGCGTTAGAAAAATAGTGTCGAATCAAATTAACCGCGGAGACGCAGAGAACGCAGAGTTGGCGCAGAGAAGACCTTCGACGGTTCGGAAATTCCTAATGATCAATATAGCGTTTTCGAATCTGCATTCTTCGTTGCGAATTGCACGTGTGGCTAGTGTGCTTCTCCTTTTGAATTCTTCAGCGATCTCTCAGCAAGTTGTTCACTTTGATTTTGGCCCTACAAAAACTCAACTCGGTCACGAGCGCGTTGGCAGCGATACGTTTTATTCGAAAGCATTAGGTTACGGGTTTGAACCCGACGCCAGGATTTCCTGTGTAGAAAGCATAACTAGAGAAGTGCATTCGGGTTTTTGCACAAGCGAAAAACCATTCTATTTTTCAGTGGCCCTTCCCGAAGGAAACTACTTCGTTCGGATCACTTTCGGTGACTTCGGAAAGGAATCGAGAACAACCGTTAAGGCCGAGTTGCGACGGCTGATGCTCGAGCGCGTTGATTCTCCAGCCGGCGAGTATGTAACGCGCACCTTCGTCGTCAACGTTCGCACGCCTGCGATTCCTGGAGGCGGCGAAGTAAAACTCAAGGATCGCGAGAAGACAACCGAAGCCTGGGCCTGGGATGAGAAGCTGACACTGGAGTTCAATAACTCCCATCCGGCCATCAGCACAATTGAAATTACACGGGCTGATAAATTGCCGACGATTTATCTGCTTGGCGATTCGACTGTATGCGATCAACCGAGCGAGCCCTACAACAGTTGGGGACAGATGTTGACTCGCTTCTTCAGTCCACTCGTCGCAATTGCGAACCATGCTGAATCCGGTGAGTCTCTTCGAAGTTCACTGAACGCACGTCGCCTCGACAAAGTTGCGAGCAGTCTTAAACCCGGCGACTACCTGCTGATTCAGTATGGGCACAACGACGAGAAGGAACGAGGCGAAGGTGTCGGTGCGTTCACGACCTACAAAGCAGACCTGAAGAAGTTTGTAGAAGTTGCTCGTGCTCATGGAGCGACTCCGGTTTTGATCACGCCAGTGCAAAGACGCACGTTTGATGACCAGGGCAGGATCACGAATTCACACGGTGATTATCCCGAAGCGGTTCGACAGGTAGCGCAGGAAGAGAAGGTCGCATTAATCGATCTGCATAAGATGAGTACCAGCTTCTATGAGGCGTTGGGTCCGGAAAAATCGAAGTTGGCATTCAAAGAAGGCGACGGTACTCACCATAACAACTACGGAAGTTATGAGTTGGCAAAGTGCATCGTGGAACAGATTCGAGCGCAAAAACTTCCACTCGCTAAGTTTCTCACGAGCGATGTTCGGCCGTTCGATCCCTCGCGGCCGGATCCATTGGAGAGTTTTGACTTGCCGGCAAGTCCAGTAACGACGAATACGAAACCGTTGGGTAATTAGTGAGTTCTGTTTGCTTTGTAGGTATCAAGCTCTTCACTCAGTTATGAATTGTGAAACTCAACTCTGAATATGTTCCATCGCAAAATTTCAGGTTGGGAAGGGGACCCTGTCCCCGCTGATCTCAGCCAGTATGATCCGATGAAGTTAATGTGATGGCAGCTAAGCGGGCACAGGGTCCCCTTCCTAACCTTGAAAACTTGTTGAGGCTCAAGCAAACAATGAGACCCAGATACATCTTCGTACTGGTTGCACTTGTAATGTTTTGCGGTTCGTCCACCCTGCGTGCGAATGTGTCGCTCCCTGACGTGGTCAGCAACGGGATGGTTCTACAGCAAGGTCAGAAAGTTCCGATCTGGGGGAAGGCTGATCCCGGTGAAGCCATCACGATCACTTTTGCAGGACAGAAAAAACGAGCTGTTGCTGACAAAGATGGTAAGTGGTTAGTTCGACTAAATCCGCTGCACGCGAACTCGACGCCGGCAACCATGTCGATCGAGGGCCATAACAAGATCGAACTAGCTGACATTCTCGTTGGCGAAGTTTGGTTGGTTGCCGGTCAATCAAACATGCAACGACTATTGAGCGAAACGGCAAACGGAGATGCGGCAATTGCGGCGGCCAATTACCCGACACTTCGCCTGTTCAATGTCAGTCGACAGGTTGCTTTCAAGCATGCACCACCTCCACTTGCGACATGGCAAGCGTGCACATCCGAATCTGTCAAACAATTTTCTGCCGCCGGCTACTATTTCGCCGTTGAGTTACAAAAGGAGTTGAAGGTCCCTGTCGGCGTTATCAACTCTTCGTACGGAGGCTCTCAGGCGGAAGCATGGACACCAGTTGAATATCTTCTGGCCTCCGCTGATCTGAAACTCACCGTTGATCGCACGAAGACCTGGGATGAGGAACGCCCACGAGTTAAGGTCGAGTACGACGATGCTATCAAGAAGTGGCGCGCTGAAACTGACGCAGCAAAAGCAGCCGGCGCGCAACCGAAACCGTCGCCGGCAGTTCCCGATGCTTTGCGTGAATATCGCATCGCGGCGTCGATCTACGACGGAATGATCGCTCCGTTGATTCCGTTCTACATTCGGGGCGCATTTTGGTATCAGGGCGAATCGAATGAAACGCGGGCGCAGCAGTATGAGATCTTGTTGCCGGTGATGATCAAAGCCTGGCGTGAGCGTTGGAGTGAAGGGGACTTTCCGTTTGGGATCATTCAGCTGCCCAATTATCGAGACCAAAAGAGTGAGCCTGCGGACGAAGCGTGGAGTCATATCCGCGAAGGTCAACGAAGAACGTCGCGATCTCTGGCAAAGACTGGTTTGATAGTCACCATTGATATCGGTGAGGCTCACGACATTCATCCGAAGAATAAGTTGGATGTTGGCAAGCGAATGGCTCTCTGGGCACTTGGAGACGTGTATGCGAAAGATTCAGCTAGATCAGGACCAACTTTCCGGAGCGCGACGCCTTCCGCTTCTGGTTCCGAAATGATCGTTACGTTTGACGATGCAGGTCATGGTTTGAAGACTCGCGATGGTAGTAAGCCCGCGGAGTTTGCGATCGCCGGTGCTGACAAGAAGTGGTACTGGGCCGAGGCTCAAATCATCGGACGCAACCAGGTGAAGGTTTGGTCGCCATCTGTCGCGCAACCGGCTGCCGTGCGTTACGCATTCAACAACAATCCGAAAAATCCGAATCTGACTAATGATAGTGGGCTGCCTGCGAGTCCATTCCGAAGTGACAACTGGCCCGGTCCAACGGATGGGAAGCGATAGTGTCCGACGAACTTTAGTTTGTCGAACGTTCGGTTCTCAGACTCAATTCGTTTTGAGCGCTGCCTTTGCACGCGCGGGGCTAGGGAACGACAGACTAAAGTTTGTCGGACATTTACCTGGAGACAATCAATGAAGCGACGTGAATTCATCGGGGCGGCCATGGTGGGCGGCGGGGCATTATTGACTCGAACTACCCAGGCCTCGTGGGGACCAAAGCTTTTGTCCCTCATGCCCACCGCGCAATCGCCCGACTCGAGAATCGAAATCCTGACAGCGGAGCCGATAGCGACAATTGCTCCTGAGATCTATGGTCACTTCGCAGAGCACCTCGGCGGTGTTATCTACGACGGCATTTGGGTCGGTGAAAACTCGAAGATCTCCAACGTTGGTGGCATTCGCAAAGCACTCGTTGACGCACTGGTGAAGATCAAACCGAGTGTTATTCGCTGGCCCGGCGGTTGTTTCGCAGATAGCTATGACTGGCACGACGGCGTCGGTCCCCGCGACAAACGTCCGCGCCGAACAAACTTTTGGTACGACACTCCTGATTGGCCAGCGGGAACACCTGACGGTCCATGGAAGTTTGATACGAACCAGTTCGGTACCGACGACTTCTTGCAATTCTGCAAGTTAACCGGTGCCCAACCGTACATTGCCGCGAACTTGCGCAGCTTATCGGCGAAGGATTTCTATCAATGGGTGGAGTACTGCAACTCACCCGCAGGCTCAACCTCACTCGCTGATCTACGTGCCACAAGAGGTGAACGCGATTCAGCAAAGGTGCGATTCTGGGGCATTGGTAACGAATCATGGGGCTGTGGCGGCAACTTTACGCCTGAAGAATATGCAGCCGAGTATCGACGCTTCACCTCGTGGGTCCCTCGTTATGGAGTCAATCTCGCTTTCGTTGGCGCCGGGCCGAATGGTGGTGATCTCGATTGGACACGACGATTCTTTACCAAGCTGAACGAACGTCGCGCTTTTGGTTCCATGTGGGGCTGGGCCATGCATCACTACTCATGGAACGTGAGTAGTGGACGGACCACCGACTGGGTCAAAGGAAAAGGCGATGCACTCAACTACAGCGAGGAAGAATGGTACGAGCTCCTTAACGAGGCTGACCGCATCGACTCCATGATTTTGGAATGCTGGAATGTGATGGGTGAGTTTGATCGCATGCATCGTATCAAGCTCGTCGTAGATGAGTGGGGGGCTTGGTACAAACCGGGCACTCAAATAAACAACACGCATCTGCTTGGTCAGCAATCAACAATTCGCGATGCTGTTCTCGCAGGCCAGACTCTCGACACCTTCCATCGTCACGCCGATAAAGTTGGCATGGCGGCAATCGCACAACTCGTTAATTGTTTGCAGGCACTGTTCCTGACTAATGAAGATAAGTTTCTTCTGACGCCAACGTATCACGTGTTTGACATGTACTCGGTGCACCAGGGAAAGACCGCGGTAAGGACATTGGTCGCGTCGCCAAAACCTACCTACACTCGCAATGGACAACCGGCGACAGTTCGCGGGCTGAACGGCTCAGCATCGATCGACGGTCGTCGCTTAGTATTGACTGTTACTAATCCTGATTTGAAGAATGCAAGAGAAACTGAGATTGCCATCCGCGGCGCTGAAATGCAAAACGCCAAAGCAATTACACTTACGGCGACGGATGTGCATGCACACAACAGTTTTGAAGACCCTCAGCGCGTTGTCCCCAGACAATCTGAAGTTCCACTGGTAGCGTCATTAAGATCGCCGAGTTCGTCGTTCGTTTACAAATTTGCCCCCGCATCTGTTACTCGATTGGATATTGAATTGAGTTGAGCTGCTCTTTGGAGTGCGGTTCCCCCGCACCGCTTTGGTAAAGCAGTAATCGATTTCGAGCAGGTTAATCTTATATACCAAAGCGGCGCAGGGGCGCCGCACTCCAAAACTCAACCGCCCCCGCGTATTTAGTCCCATTCTTCTGCCGGTTTCTGAAACCTGAAAGGAGTTTTGATATGCGACTCGTTAAAGCCGTCGTCGTCGTCCTTGTGTGCTCATTTGCTGTTTTGGCCCAGAGCAACCAGGGCGGTATCAGTGGATCTGTTTTTGATCCAAATGGCGCGGTTGTGCCTGGAGCCACTGTTGTCGTTACCGCTCTCGGTACACAAAGAACAACAACCGTGACGACCTCCGAATCTGGTACATACATCGCGAGATCTCTTGAGCCGGTGGCTTACAGTGTCCGCGTCGAAGCACAAGGTTTCAAGAAGTCAATAATCGAGCACGTGAAAGTAGATACCGCTACGGTCGCTACTGTTAACGTCACGCTTGAAACCGGTCAGGTGGGTGAGACGGTGACGATTTCGTCTGAGGCCTCGCTCATCAATACTGAATCCGCCACCACAACTCAAACAGTCTCTGAACGTCAAATACGAGACCTGCCACTGAACAATCGCAGCGTGCTGGATCTTGCCGTCACTGCACCGAACGTTACCGGAGATGCTGGTAGTGAAGATCCTGATGTAACGTCCGGGCAGCCAGTGCCGGGTTTCAACTTGAATGTGAACGGTGGAAGATCAGGAAGCACATCAATCCTTGCCGACGGCGTCAACAATACAGGTGTTGGCATCGCTCGAGCAGTCGTGAGTTTTACTCCGGAGACAGTGCAGGAGTTTACCGTTCAAACTTCAGCGTATTCAGCTGAATACGGTTTTACCGGCGGCGGAATAATCAATGCAACGACGAAGTCTGGAACGAATGATTTCAATGGAGTTGCCTTGTGGTATCACCGCAATCCTGTAACCAATGCCAAGCCTTACACAATCGGCAATGGTCCACGCACTCCAAACAATCGTCGTTACAATCAGGTCTCGGTTACTCTCGGTGGCCCTGTTTATCTTCCGAGGTTTGGTGAAGGCGGGAAGCCAGTCTACGACGGGCATAACCGCACATTCTTTTTCTTTGCTTATGAGCCACGCTGGTTACGAGACTTTGTTGACCAACCCACCTTGCTTCCAACTGCGGCCGAGCGCGCGGGTGATTTTCGAAATCTCGTAAGAACGAGTAGCGGTTTGCTTCCGACAGATGTAGCGGCTCGCTTCAATGCCG
>DATEXA010000088.1:0-3133 GCA_035257465.1 Pyrinomonadaceae bacterium
ACCGATCTGAACACTTGCGGCAGTGCTTTACAGACCGTCATCTGGTCCTTACGTGCTACCGGACTAAAGTTTGCAACCATACCGAGGAGGAAACTGTGCGCAGGAATGCCAAGTTCGTCGCGCAAGTTCCGCCCTGAGAACGTTAGACGCTTAGAATCTACACCATTAGTAATAACTAAAACCTGCTTGTTCTTACCAAGTTTATGCCTATTCAAAAACGTATTACCCATGTCTTTGCTAATTACGACACAACCATCCGTCCTGGGCAATACGAACTTCAGAGCCAGTGCGTTTTTCGTACCAGGATTCACACCGTGCAAGGTCATGACTCGCTTTGTATTGGTTCCTCGCGTTGCCAAGTAAAGGTGCAAAGCTTCAACCGGCTGGTGGCTGTGCACGATTTGAATTTTTCGATCTTGAATGATCTGCCGAATCTGAGTCGCGAGGCGCAGATCAATTGGCGATTTGCGTTTCAACGATATGAAATCCGCCCCCGACTCCCGAAAGTCATCTTCCAAGTCGCCACCGCCAGTAGCAAGAAAGGTTAGGTCCAAACCGTTCGCCTTAGCATTTCGGCAAACGTCGAGGGCCAACATTTCTGCGCCACCTCGATTGAGAGAATCTAGAGTGTGAAGAACCTTAATCAAAATGAAGATGCGATATCAAGAGTTTGTGAGTAGAACGCAAGAACTTTTATTTGTCGCCTTAGGTTGAACCCCAAACTGATAACTCATGGGTGAAGCTTGCTTCGGTCGGGTTCCTTGGGACATATCTCCACAAGACCGTTCCCCATAGATTGTTCGATTATTTCTGACCTGTAGGGGGCAGGTCGATCGTGGGCAGTAAACACACTTCTAAATCAATTAGTGCAAGGAGTCAAGAACCTTTTTAATAGATTTTTTTCCCTTCTTGATTTCAGTCTTATTCCAGGAGCCATTACGACTGGGCAAACGCTTCTGCAAGGCCCATGCGGTGAAACCCGCAAAAAACTCAAAACGGGTCAAGAAATCGCCTCGCAATGGATAAACGCTTGATTATTCGAACATCTGGGCCTCATATAGTTAAATCTCTCACCGCGCTAAGCCATCCGCGTGAATAACGATGGTAGCGTAATGTTAAGAGCTCCTTAAGAACAATTGAAGCACGGCCTAATTTTCCTTCCGGAAGACCAGCTCTCGCATTGAAGTGATTAATAAGACTCTCTACATAAGCGATGCGACCCTGCAATGTTTCCAGAGGCATTCGCGCGTCGGCCAACTTGCACACAGCGTCGAGCCTTTGCAGTACCGCACGGAGCTTGTCAATATGATCAGCATAGTATGAGGAGCGTTTTATTAAGGAAGAGATGTCCTGGAAGTCTTCCGTCCGCGGCTTCTTATTGTAAGGCTCAATTCCCTGATATTGATGTTGGTGAATCCGATACTCGATCAAAGGTTGGCGCAACGTTGATACCTCGCAGATCGCAGCAATAATTACGGCGATCCAACCATCGTGTAAGAGAGGGATCCCGGTTGCGAATGGCAGAATCGCATTTCGATAACACTGTCGAAAAGCCATCGTTGCGCCTGTCACCACATCATGTTGAATCAGGAGCTCAAACGCCCTACCAGATCTAATCGCACGCTGATAATTCTCGGTAAATGTCTGGTCCCATAGACGGCGATTTAATGATTTTCCGTGTTCGTCAATCAACTCCGCATCTGAAAACACCAAGCCAACGTTTGGACATGCGGAAAAAGCCTCATTGATCTGAAAGAGTTTTTCGCGGTGCCAACGATCATCCTGATCGCAGAGTACTATGATCTCACCGTCGCAGAGTTCAACTGCTTTTTGAAAATTCCTCGTCGGGCCCAAGGTGGTCTCATTAACATAAAGGTTTACAAGAAAAGGCGCGCAAGTCGCGAATGAGTGAATGATCTCTTGGGTTTGGTCAGACGATCGATCATCGACGATAACCACTTGATCGGGTAAGCGTGACTGATCCGCGATGCTCTGCAACTGTTCTTGCAGATACCTTGCCCCGTTATAGGTGGTCATCGCGACTGAAAGAGTCATCGGATTACCGATAAATACCATTTAAGCTTTTGTAGGACCAACTGACGATGTAACGGGATCACTACTATGTGCTTCTATCGTTGAATAAGACCATGGAATCAGTTTGTCGTTTTTCCACGGCGCGTTCTTTCTGGGCTTGTCGAAAGAAAAATCTTCTTTATTCAATGTCAGATTTCGACTGTAGTATGGATCGTACGCCAGGCGATCCTTCCATGTGGACTTTATGAATTCCTGTTCTTTGATGAATCGCGGTAGCTTATCTAAATCTGTATCAGCACCACGTGATGCGGATTCAAGATGATACAGTTCGGCATAAGGTGTCCAGAGGATCCTGTACCCTTTTTGTTGAATCCGCAGACAAAGATCTAGATCGTTGAATGCAATCGGCAGGTCGCTTTCATTAAGGCCTCCGACTTCGTCAAAGATATTGCGCCTGAGGACAAGACATGCTCCCGTCACTGCTGAGTAGTTTTGCAACACCTGCGCCCGCGCGTAATAACCCGCACTTTGCCGTGGCAAGTGTCTATGGGCATGTCCGGCGATTCCACCCAGACCGAGAATAATTCCCGCATGCTGAATTGTCTCATTCGGGTAATATAACTTGGCTCCCACCGCCCCAATCTCCGGTCGAACGGCGTGACTTACCATTTCTGCCAGCCACTCCGAAGATATGACCTTGATGTCATTGTTGACTAAAGCCAAAATCTGACCCTTTGCTTCTCTTGCCGCCAGATTATTGATAGCCGAAAAGTTGAATGGCGCGTCGTATTGAATTATTCGGACACGAGCATTGCCCCGTAACTCTCCGAAATAGTCCAGCGTCGCAGACTCAGAACTCTGGTTGTCGACTACGATTAGCTCTAGAGGTTGGTAGTCAGTCTCGTGAAGAACTCCTTCAACGACTTGCCTCAGAAGATTGGCATGGTCTCGCGTTGCAACAATGACGCTAACGAGTGGAAGCTCTTCTGGCATCGGATAGATCACTCGATGAAATGGCCCATAACCGTTGGTTACCTTTGCATCGATCCCCTTGCGGCTGAAGTGTGACCGAAGGGCATTTCGTGCTGCCTCGTCAGCG
>DATEXA010000089.1:0-11699 GCA_035257465.1 Pyrinomonadaceae bacterium
TGCAAAACTGGTTGATGCGATTGGCGCGAAACCTGATTATTGACGACTACAGAAAGCGCCAACGAACACCGCACGACAATCAGGCGGACGACCTGGCTGACCATAGCTATCACTTGCGTTCTCGTTCAAATACGGTCCAACAGGAAATGGAACGTCGGGAGCTCGGACAGCAAGTACAGGCCGGTATTGACAGGTTGTCACCAGATTTAAGAACGTGCGTAATTCTAAGAGATATCGAAGAGTTGAGTTACCAGGAAATAGTAGATTTGCTGCGGATACCTGAAGGCACCGTCAAGTCTAGAATTAATCGGGGACGCATAGAATTGGCAAAAATACTTAGACGAATGAAAGTTGTTGCGATGAGTGAAGCCTGAGTTAAGGGCAACTTGCTTTCCAAGGGACAGGAAAGCTAGCTTTGAATAAGTGGGGCAGGAAGCGAAACGATAATGCTTTGTTCGGAATTTGAGAATGAACTAACTAATTACATTGAGGGCGTAATCGATCCTGAGATTAATCGCCAAATGGCCGAGCATTCTCTCAAGTGCCCGGTTTGTCACGAACTACTTTCAGCTGTCCGAAGCGCAGTCGACGCTTGCCGGACTGCTGCTATCCCTGCTCCTTCAAGAGAGCTTGAGGCTCGAATCCTACAGCGAACTATGCCGGAGTCGGCAATGAGTTGTTCAGACTTTGAAGAGTCTTTGACTGATTACCTCGATGGATTCCTACCAGCACATCTCTATCACCGTTGGGAAAGGCACGCAGCACTTTGTGACCGCTGTACCGAATTACCTGGCGAAGTAGTTCGCTCTATTGGAGCCTGTTACACATATATCGCTGAAGAGCAGCCGGTACCTGCTGGTCTTAACGAAAGAATTCTTCAGGCAACGCTCGGCACGGTCGTTCCTCATGAAGTAAAGGCGCCGTGGACATCTCGCGCAGCTTCAACACTTCGTGCCTGGCTCGATCTCATTGTTTCTCCCCAACTCGCTACTGTGGCGACAATGCTACTGGTAGCGATTCTGGTTTTAACCAACACTGTTTCGGCCGATGGATCGATCAGTGGCGTTTACAAAGTAAGTTTGCAATTAGCTGAACAAACCAGAGGACAGTCAAATACTGAGGTGCAACAGATCACCGATGATTTGAAGCAACTAGTCGAGCCTGATGATCGAAAGCCGGCTCCGCCACCAGCCAAGGACGGAACAGAGCAGCAAAAAGATCAGAACAAGTCTGCGTCCAAACCGAATAACGGGCACGACGGTCACTAAAGAGATGAAGGCATAACATGATGTACTGCGGCTACCATGCAAAGAATCCAGCGGTGGTTCAGTGCAATCAGTGCGCTCGGTGGCTATGCCCAGCTTGTGATCATCGAGTGCGCGGGTTTCCATTCTGCCAGGATTGCATCGTCGCTGGAGTTGAGCTCTTGCGACATCACGCAACACCGTCACATATCGTCCGAAGAAAAAGTTCGCCCTTTGTCGCGACGCTTCTATCGTTCGTTCCTGGCCTCGGTGCTGCGTACAACGGACAAACGTCGAAAGCGATTGTCCACTTTGCAATCTTTGCAAGCTTCTTTCAGATGGCCGTTCTAACCCAGGGTGTTCTCTTCTTTGTGCTCGGCGTTCTCGGCACGTGGTTATTTGCGGCCGTCGACGCATGTCGAACTGCACAACTAATGAGAGCTGGTTTATCCCCGGACGCGGAAGAAGATGTCATTGCGCGTCGACTTTACGGAAATCCGTTCGCTTGGGGAACTACCTTAATCATCATAGGAACGCTCTTTCTTTTGCATACGCTGCTGGGAGTACAATTGCCAATCAAGGAGTTGCTTCCAGTCGCACTAGTAGCACTCGGCGCGTACATGTTGTTTGATTATCTTCGTAGAGGTAAAACGTCCGATCGTATCGTGCGCTTTGATTCACGCCGTCCACCACCTTCTGTCGTGGCGTCGCGACCTGTAGACACAGCTACGTTTCGAACAGGCGAAACCACGCAGTTAGCACGACGCGATCCACTTCCTTTCGAGCGGAGATCTTGAGAAATTAACAGGAAGCGGTTTTCAATAAGGGAGCATTTATGTGTGGAGTAATAAGAGTTTTTGGACGGCTCGGGGGACTTATCGCTCTGATTTTTCTGATCGTAGCGCTCTTGCGACAACTCATTACGTTGGTCGGTTTTCTCCTTGTCGCAATCAAAATAGCCATAGTCGTTATCTTTGTCGCGTTGCTTGTATTAATTCTCTTGGCAATTTTGCGCGACCGTTCGAGAAAACGTCGGGAAGCTGACGAGATTTAAGTTAAGTTCAAATCAAATATCAGGACCCTGAGTTCCATGTGTTCTCAGGGTCCTTTCATCTAATGAACATGATTTGGCTGTGTTTTCACAATCTGCGAAATTTGCATGACCTTGTTGCCCTGTGATAGGGTCAAGCGTCTTTGCGGCGCCGGTCGGATGAATTTCACCTCGGAGGGACCTTGAGGTTTCAACTCATCCGCTGCAATTCTTCAAGTAGGTTCAATTAAGAACTCTTAAAACTTAACCTGCGCAAAATCGCACTCTGGCGAGTTTGTGCCTTTGGTTGCTGACGCAGCCTCGGTTTTACGCGACGGCAAAAAGGAGCACCACGATGGCCAAAGAAGAACGATTTTATGCATTCATAATTGCCCACACCTCCCGCTCGCAAGCCCGCGTTCAACGTATTCGAGTGGAGAGGAAAGTTGTGTCAATTTCCTGTGTGGTCGCTCTATGTGTTGGTGTTGGGTTGGTATACGGTTTTTATGGACTCACTCAGCAAGCAGCCCACCTGCGCACGGCACTGGAGAACCAGCAACTACGTGCTGAGAACGACAAACAGCGACTAGAACTCGCAAAATTGAACAATCGCGTCGAACAGGTCGAAGACACCTCACGAAAGCTTGCAGAAAAGTCAGGCGTACTTCAGGACTCGACAGTTTTACCCGGCACTGGAGGGCCCGAGCTGCCCTTGGACGAAATGGGATTGGCTACACTCGCTTCCAAAATGAGTCGTCTTGAAGAAGACATGCGAGCTTACGAACATGTACTTCGTGAACGTGGCTATACCCCTGCAATTTGGCCAGTCGACGGAGAACTTGAAGGTGGATTTGGTGGGCGCCGTAATCCGTTTGGAGGTCCTGGATGGGAATTCCACACCGGGCAGGACATTGAAGCACCCATGGGAACTCCTGTGGTTGCTGGAGCCAGTGGTCGCGTCTCTTTTGTTGGTTGGCAAAATGGTTACGGGCAGTTAGTTGTCGTAGACCATGGCGGCGGGCTTTCCACGCGTTATGGTCATCTCTCGCATATCGATGTCGAACCTGGGCAACTGCTTTCCAGAGGCCAGCTGCTAGGCAAGGTCGGATCGACCGGTCGTTCAACTGGACCTCACCTGCACTACGAGGTTCGCATTAACGATGAACCCGTGAACCCATTGCATTATTTGTTAATGAATCCGAAAAAATAGAGACTGGAACGCAGGAAATTTGGACGGCTTATGGCTTCTGGTGCCGTAAGCTCAACAGGACATAGATTTAACTCGCTTTTTGATTGACAGCCTGAATCGCTTTCGCTTAGTATGCGCCGTCGTTTGAGGCAGGGTCAGAGTTATCTCAGCCCCTGTATATCAGAGTAAAAAAGCTTTACAGCAATGAGTTTCGTTAGGTTGCCCCTGTTAGTCTGTGCATGATGAAATAGCGCACCCCGCGCGTTTCACCATGCATTTTTTGTTGGTTGTGTGTTTCCGTCTAGCACCACGTCAAGGTGCGACCCGGCTCACAAGCATTAACCTAGAAGGTATGAAAGCCATGGGGTTTTTCTGCCTGTTTTACCGAATCGTTAGGAGGATTCGTTGTTATGTCTAGAATAACCGGTAAGGTCAAGTGGTTTAACAATTCGAAGGGTTATGGTTTTATCGAACAGCCCGGCTCTTCGGACATCTTCGTTCATTACAGCGCCATTCAGGGCGACGGCTTCAAGACTCTCGAAGAGGGTCAGGAAGTTGAGTTTGAGGTTACGCAAGGCCCTAAAGGACCTCAGGCCGAAAAAGTAACGAAGATGTGATGGTCTCCCGGCTTGCTTCAGCAAAGCCACTGACTGCTTCCGGTCACGGGTCCGGTAAGCTCGCAAGAAAAAGGCGACCTTATGGTCGCCTTTTTCCTTGATCGTGAGGGGTTCGATACGCCTTTGCTTTAAAACTTACGTGACCGTTCTCTACGCTCACAGAAAACTCTACCTGACGACATCCCAGTCTCTCTTTCAAACTGTCAGCCTTGGATGCAATTGAGCTGTGGAAACGCGAAAATGAGAGATCTGCTGTCGGTTCCCCGCATTCTCTCTTTGCCGCTATGAAGGAGTCGTAAAGATTCTTAATCGTCGGAATCTCTTTGCGAGCGTCCACGCAGACAAACGAAACTGACTCACGGGTCAGTTCAACACCCTTACTGGCGTTGGCCTTTGCCGCAGATACTTGGTCGCGACCCTCCTCGCGTCCCTGCATAGTCCTTCGCCACAGATCGCGAAACGCATTGTATCGAGCGATTAATGAGTTATACCGAAAGCGCTGTGCGTAGGTTAGGGTGCGGTCGTCACCCAACCTCTTGATGATTGTTTCAACGCGACCTTTGGTATCGTACGGTGGTCGCTTTGCTGCACCGTTGAAGAAAATGTCGAATTCAATTCGTAACCGTCGAATGTCTTCTTCCAAGCGACTCAGCTGCTCGTCCAAACTGGGCGTATTGTCGCCTGCCGCATATTTGTTCTTAATTCGAATCTGCTCTTTTACTCTGACCAGCTTGTTTTCGCGTAATCCCAAGATTGTTTCTCCAAGGCGGGTTGTTTAGGCGGGTGCGTCGATGACGCATGCTGAATCCCAGTCTAGGTGTTTCAAAAGAATCGTGTCAACAGCTTATTCCGGAGCGCACGAAGTGGCAGTGTTTGATTGGTCACAAACTAGGGGCTATGCTACCTACCAAGACAAAAAAGCATCCCAAACCTATGCCCCAAAGCAAACCGGTCGGTGATTCAAGACTGCGCCTTATCCCCTCTGTGGATCAGTTGCTCCGCACTCCTACTGCCGGCGAACTAACCGAAACTCTTGGCGTCAAGAAGGTAACTGTGCTAGCGCGACTTGTTATAGCAGAGCTTAGATCTGCAATTCGCAACGAAGAAGTGCAAACAAATCAATATTCATCGGAATCGCTACTCGCGAAGGCAGAGCAGCGTTTGCGGGAGACAGCTACATTCGAGAGTCAAAGTGGAATCAAAAGGGTAATCAACGCCACTGGAGTCGTTTTGCACACAAACCTTGGCAGGGCCCCTTTGTCGGAGTCGGCCCAACGGGCAATTAGTGAACAAGCCGCGGGTTACTGCACTCTCGAGTACAACACGGCGAGTGGACTACGTGGTAAGCGCGGCGCTCGTGTGGAAGCATTGCTCTGTGATTTGACGGGAGCTGAAGACGCACTCGTAGTGAACAATTGCGCCGCCGCTGCTCTTTTGATTCTTGGCGTGATCGCAGGTGACGGAGAAACAATAGTTTCTCGAGGTCAACTCGTTGAGATTGGCGGTGACTTCCGTGTTCCGGATGTGATGGCAAGTTCAGGCACCCGCATGATTGAAGTTGGAACGACAAATAAGACCCACCTGGATGATTACCGCAAAGCCATCACTTCAAAAACGCGCCTCATTATGCGCGTTCATCCTTCGAACTACCGGGTTGTTGGTTTCGTCAGTTCGCCCGAACTTAACGAACTCGCGTCACTTGCGCGAGAGGCAATGATCCCTCTTTACGAAGACGCAGGTTCTGGACAATTGAGTGACTTTCATAACTTGGGTGTTGAGGGTGAACCTGTGATCAGTGAACTTATTTCTGGCGGCGTTGATCTGGTTTCATTCAGTGGGGACAAACTCCTCGGATCCGTACAGGCAGGCCTGATAGTTGGTAAACGAGGAATCGTTGAAAGACTTAGAAGGCATCCGCTTTATCGCGCACTCAGAAGCGACAAGATTCGTTTGGCTGGCCTGGAAGCAACTCTCGTCGAACATCAATCCGGCAAAGCGGAAACAAGTGTCCCAGTATTGAAAATGCTCGCGCTTAGTCCAGAGGAAATTGAGGCACGAGCCCGCTCGCTTATGGACAGCGTTAGCAAAACATCCAATGGGCTTAAGTGGGAGATCGTGCCAGGCGAGTCCGCAACGGGTGGCGGCGCCGGACCTACGGCGAATCTACCCACCAGGCTCATAGCTCTGTCGCACCCTGGTCTTTCCGCTCAGGAAATCGAAATCGCCCTGCGCAACAACTCTCCCTCCATAGTCGGACGTATCGCCGACCAAAAGCTCTTGCTGGATTTGAGGAGTGTTTTCCCCGTCGAGGAAGCGGTCCTGGTTTCGGCTCTCAACAAACTCAAGTGAGACTGTAGATTTAATAAAGTCCAGCATTGTATAATTCGGTCGGGCTTCATCCACAGAGCCTCAACTCAATACGTAATTTACCCACACCTCGTACTGTTTTTCTCCAAAATTGAACTCACTTAAACAAGCAAAATCCTATGTCTCTGCTTCTATCCTGTCTCTTTTTGCGGGCTCTGTAGCCTTTCTGTGCTGGCACGAGGGAACGTTACCATCTGGGCTGAATGGTTTTGGCCTTGCTTCGGAAACGGGGGGCCCACCATCACCGCCACTTCGTTTGGATCTCTCGGCGCTCCTCATCCTTACATTCTCACTTCTCGTCGGTCTTACGATGAAGAAGGCGGGAATCCGGCGTTGTTGGTTATACCTGATAACCACGCTCTTGCTCGTACCTTTGTACAGTATCGCAACGTCAAGACTTTTCCGGATCGACCTGTTGCCATTGCCTGTTTTGTTTGGCGGCACTTTGTCTTTGTGTCTTGTGCAGGTGTTCTCGCTCTGGCAGTTGGATCGTCTGCTCTCAAAAGCATTACTAAAATCGGCAAGCGGATCGGATTCAGTAAAGACCGCGGAAGCCAAGTCGAAACTTGCAAACGGCCTAAAACTTTTGAACGCAGTCTTACCTTTGAATGAGGCGGTAGTGTTTCAGTGCACAACGACCAGGGAATTTCAGACAGTCGCTCAGTTCAAGGGTGACACTGCACATTTGAACGACGCGAATCGCCATTCTGTTTGGCGCGACGGAGTCAAACTTTGCGAGCGTGCTGTTGCCACCAGGAAACTCGTTCTTAAAGCTCCTTCAGATGGTGGGCCCACCAATGTCGCAGTCCCGCTCCAACACGAACAACAAACCGTCGGAGTGCTACTAGTACGACTCAATGCGTCATTATGCGAAGCCGATCGTCCTTTGCTCGAAGCCGTCGCTGCTCAATTCGCACGAAATCTCGCCCGAGAGATTCTTGCGAACCACTTACGTGACAGTTCACGTTTAGCCTTTTTCTCAACAAGGGGAACTGAAAATAAACTCGACGCTCTCAACGTGCTTCGCGCACTGCTCACCGAACAACGTTGTGAAGCGAGTGCCTTAACAATTGTCGATGACGGTGTCGCTATAGCTTACCTCGACGGTACGCTTGCTTTAGCCAACTCAGCGCTACTTAACTTTGCCGAAATCACGCAACAGCAGCTAGAGACGCTTGATATCTTCAGCCTGCTGGATCGATTTCGCACAGACGTATTTGACGAACCTGCAATCGCTGTAAGGAGAGTCCTGCAGACTGGTCTCGACTCCGAAAGAGAACTCAACTTCGATCAGCGAAACCAGATTCTAGGATTGCGGCTTTCACTGCTTCGCGAAAATGAGACTTATCCAATAGGAATAGCGATCTTTGTTCGTGACCTTACCAGGATCAAAGAATACGAGAAGCTAAAGAGTGACATGATCTCGTTAATGTCACACGAACTTAGGACGCCGCTGACAAGTATCAACGGCTTTGCAGAGTTGTTGACGACCGAGAACGCTATTTCTGAGCAGGCAAGAGAGTTCGCGACCATCATAGCGAATGAGTCTCAGCGAATGTCGCGAATGATCAATACGTTCCTCGCGGTCACACAACTACAACGAAAGGACAAACAGGAAGTCCTGAAAATACCGCTGCGCCTCGATGAAGTCGTTCGTGAAACGATTATGACCTTGCAGCCGGTTGCCAAAAAGAAACGCATAAGGCTGGTAGAGCAACCGGCGCAGCGTGTTCCCCCAGTTGCGGCTGACAAGAGCTTGATAACTCAGGTTCTCAAAAATCTTGTGAGCAACGCCATCAAATACAGTCCCGAGAAAACTACAGTGACTGTCTCTACGGCACTGGAAGCAGAGTCCGTGCGAGTTTGTGTCGAAGATCGAGGCTTTGGTATTCCGGCGGAGTCCAAGGATCGCGTATGGGAAAAGTTCTTTCGAGTCGTTCGCGAGGGACAAGAGAAGGACGAAGAATCAACGGGACTTGGCTTGTCCTTTGTGCGTGAGGTTGTCGAACAGCACGGAGGTAGTGTAGCGGTCGATTCAGAAGAGGGGCGTGGTTCGAAGTTTAGTTTTACCCTTCCTAGACTCTAACGCCTCGTTTCAGTTTCAAATTCGGTTGATCGTTCCGCGACAGCTCCGCGCACCACAAATGCATCTCTTATCGTCGGGATGAAGAGTGGTTTCGTAATCGATGGTGATTTCCTCGCCGGGTTTGATGTCCCGCAGGGCGATAAAGAGAATATGGTCGTAGAGGATTTGCATGAAGGCGTTGGGCCTGCATGAATGGTTTATGTAGTGCGTACCGTTTCCGCCGCGACTTCCGTCCAAACTCCAGCGCCTGTTGACTTCACAAATCCGTAGTGTTTTCCGATGAGCTCTCCGTCGCGCTTCAGCGTTGGAGATCCTTTCACCAGCATACTCGGCAATCTTGTGCCGGCGATGAAAGGCTTGCGTTGCGAAACACCCCTTGCCGTGAATGCGAGAAGGTTTGATTGTTAGGCCGGGAGCGAGGCAAAGTTTCATAAACGATGTGCGAACAGTTTACCATCGTCAAAAAGATCTGCTGGAAATAAAAATGGCCGCCGGAAACGGTTCCGGCGACCAGACATTTGAGTAAATAAGGTGCGAACTACTTCAGCTTGAATGTTCTTGCAATCGAATCAGTTTGATTGCGAATACGACTCAGCTTGTCTTTCAATCCGGTAAAGCGCAGCGCGTAGATCGTGCGATTGTCTACCTGAAGGTAATAGATTCGACCGAGCATGACTTTGCCTGTGCGCGTATATTCATAAGAGACTGTCACACCATCGAGTCGACCATTGAAAGGTTCCTCTTTGCCTTCAAGAAAGCCAGGCAGGAATTGGAGCTTTTGATCCAGATCACGTTGGGCCAATTGCGATGGCGTCGTTCCAGCCTCAACAACTTCCTTGCGGACGGTTAGGTAACCATCAAGCCGGTCGCCATAAATAAACTCCAGGTGTTCATGAACAGCATCCGGTTCTGCAATGGAACGCCAGGTTGCAGACGGCAAGTCAAAGGTATATTCAATTTTGTCGTTCGTATATTGCTGTTGCCCTATTGCCGTAAAAGCAATCAATCCGATCAGAGCCAGTGCCAAGAATACTTTTCGTCGCATCTCCTTCACCGATTCCTTTTTTTCGAAACTTGCCTGCTTAACTTAAATGCTCAAGATAGCCGTAGCGGTAACCATCCAGCGCTCAGATGCCATGTAGAGTCTAATCAGTTGTATTTCACGTTCAGGACTCAAACTGCGAAATCGCATCCCGTTGGAGATGTATCAAAGAAGCTAACCCTTCGCCTGCAAGCGCCAGCAATTCATCCATTTGCTCACGACTAAACGGTTCACGTTCTGCTGTGCCCTGCACTTCAATAAAACGCCCGTCTCCCGTGCAAACAACATTCATGTCGACCTCGGCTCGTGAGTCTTCGTCGTACTTCAGGTCCAGCAATGGTACCTTGTCGACGATACCCACACTAACTGCCGCAACTTGATTTAATAAGATCGACTTTGAAATCTTTCCGCTCTTTAACAGGCGACGCCCCGCGATCGCAAATGCCACATAGGCGCCTGTGATTGCTGCTGTGCGAGTTCCGCCATCCGCCTGCAGAACATCGCAATCGAGCGTCAGCGTGCGCTCGCCCAGCGCTTTCATGTCAGCAACAGCTCGCAGGCTGCGCCCGATCAGTCGCTGAATTTCATGTGTCCGACCTGAGGCACCTCCTCGTCCGGTTTCGCGCGCAGTACGAGTCAGAGTCGAACGCGGCAACATCGCATATTCGGCAGTTATCCATCCCTGACCAGTGTTACGCAGAAACGGAGGAACGCGCTCTTCGAGTGATGCCGCACAGATGACTCGGGTGTTACCCATCTCGATCAACACGGAACCTTCAGCATACGCTAGAAAGCCCGGTGTAATTTTCACCGGCCGCAATCCGTTTGGCGCTCGGCCATCAGTGCGTGCGAAGCTCATCGTGACCCCATATCTCCACTGCCTCCAGGATTGTTGGCGCAACACCAAGAAATCGTTCAGCTACTTTAGCAAATCTCGACGCGGCGTCAGTCACATAAAAGTGATCGAGATCGTCGCACAGTCGACGCTCTTCATAAAGCGCTGACGTATCTGAGTGTGCAAGCCCGGATCTTTTGAGAAAGGTTCTTATCTCGGCAGCCGTTGCTTCACCGGAATCAATTAGAGTGACATCTTCCCCAACCACCTCGCTGATCACTTTGCGCAAGATCGGATAGTGGGTGCAGCCTAACACCAACGCAGTTACTGGCTCCGCACTAAAGTCCTTCAAGTATTGTCGGGCTACCTCACGTGCCACGTCAGATTCAGACCATCCTTCTTCAGCCAGAGAAACAAAAAGAGGGCAAGCACGCTCGACTATTTTTGACTCCGCATCCAACACCGATATCGCGTTACGATACGCGTGACTCTGAACCGTTGCTTCAGTGGCAATTACGCCAATTCGATTGTGATTCGCGATCGCCACGGCTGCACGAGCTCCAGGTTCAATCACGCCGACAACTTCGACGGACACTGCTCTGCGGATTGCCGGTAAGGCGAGGGCAGACGCCGTGTTGCAAGCGACCACCAACAACTTGATTCCGTGTGCTTCAAGAAACTTTGCATTTTCGACAGCGTATCGCTCAACTGTCGCCAATGATTTTGTGCCGTAGGGAACTCGGGCAGTGTCGCCCAGGTAAACGAAACGTTCGTTAGGAAGTCGCTCGTGCAGTGCGCTGTAAACGGTTAGTCCGCCTACGCCGCTATCGAAGATGCCAATGGGAAGATTTCGATCCAACTGAAGTATTAGGCAAAGATTTCAGACACGCGAAGACGAAAGCCTGGAATAACTGGGTCTCCAATGAGTTCATCTTCTTCTGTAAAGAGTCTTCTTTCACCATCGGCGAACCGCACATCAACAGTCCGTGTTTGAGGGTTAACCATCCAAACTGTCGAAGCACCTAACGATAACCATCTGGAAGTCTTCTTCTCGACTTTACTCTTCCGATCACTTGGAGACAAAACTTCGACCACCAGATCGGGAGCGCCCGAGCGGTAGCCTCTTGACACAATTCCAACTCGTTCGCGGCGGATGAAAGCTATGTCAGGAGCCAATACTGTATCTGGATCACTTTCGAGCTTGAACCCGGTCTCCGCCGCATACATCACACCGAGGTTATGAGCTTTAACGTATTGCCCTAATAGGATTGTTAAGTTTACGGTTACGA
>DATEXA010000090.1:0-7414 GCA_035257465.1 Pyrinomonadaceae bacterium
TTAGCGCGTAATCGAGTCCGAGTTCGTTCCATTTGTAACGGCCGAGTTGATGGAAAGGCAGAACCTCTACTCGTTCTACGATGCCGAGATCGGCAGCGAATCTCGCAATCTCATCGATATTCTCGGGGTCATCGGTCAAACCCGGAACCAGCACAAACCGCACCCAGATCTTTCGCCGCAAACGCGACAAACGCAGCGCGAACTCCAGGGTTGGGGTAATGTCTTTTCCAGTCAGATGGAGGTGACGCTTAGTAGTCCAGGTTTTCAGACCGAGCAGCACTAAGTCGATCTTTTCTAGCTCTTCATCCGATAGTCGTTCGCCCAGGTAACCATTAGTTTCAATCGCGGTGTGGACGTCCATGGCTTTGGCCGCGCTAAGAAGTCTGATTGCAAACCGATCTTGCATCAGTGGTTCACCACCGCTCAGCGTTATACCACCCGACATCACTTTTAGACCGTGACGATATTTCGCGACTTCCTCTATTGCACGATCGAGCGTCACTGGCATTCCATTCATCATCTTCCATGTATCCGGGTTATGGCAGTACAAGCAACGCCACTGACAACCTGCAGTCCACGCAACGAGTCGTACGCCCGGTCCATCAACGGTCGAGCCAGTTGTGAACGAATGCAAGAAGCCCATGTCTCCGCTGGTCAGGGCCTTCTTCACGGCAGATTCTGATGCATCGGTGGAGAGGTTTACGCGGAGTTCGAAGGGACTCGACGCCTCGAGTGAAACCGCTTCCATTTGTTCTTGTTTGGTCATGACCTGGGGCCTTTGTGAAAAGTACTGTCGGTTTTCAAACTGATTCCAGGCTGCCGAGTCTTAGCCAGAAATCCGACTCCTACTTTCTTGCCGTGGCCGTAATTTCAATGCGTCCAGATCCGACGAGTGCAGCTACCACCACGGTGGTTCGTGTCGGGCGCGGATCTTTAAAATATTGCTTGTAGACAGCATTCATGCGTGGGAACAGCGTTCCATCAGTTAAATAGACCTGGATACTGACAACATCGGCCGGTGTCATTTCTGCCTCTTTCAAAACTACTCCGATGTTGTCGAGTGACTGCTTCACTTCAGCTTCGAATTCGGTTGGAATCTTTCCGTTCTCGTCCTCACCGCCCTGACCAGAAACGTAAAGCGTTTCATCTACCAGAATTCCCGGGCTATATGGTCCATCGGGCTTAGTGCCTTTGGGGCGGATGATTTTCTTTTCCACACCCAGGGCCAGTCCTGCGCAAAGCGTAATAACAATCAAAGTCGCGCTAAGCCATTTCTTCATTGGAGTCTCTCTTTCTTAATTGCTGTCTCCAAAGCAGGACCACTCCTGTCACGCACCATGGAAAGTACGATTAATGACATCCATCTGCTGCTCTCGCGACAGTCTGATGAAGTTCACTGCATAACCCGACACGCGAATCGTTAGCTGGGGATACTTCTCTGGATGCTCCATGGCATCCAAAAGCATCTCGCGGTTAAGTACATTCACATTCATGTGGTATCCCGTGCTGCCGAAGAACGCGTCGAGTATTCCGCGCATATTGACAATGCGATCTTCGGCAATGCGGCCAAGACCTTCCGGAACTAATGTAGAGGTCAACGAAATACCGTCGGCTGCGTCGCGGTACGGAATCTTCGCTACTGATGCGGCGGAAGCGTGAATGCCATGACTATCGCGACCATGCATTGGATTGGCGCCTGGGGCAAACGGCTCGCCATGGCGTCGGCCATCAGGTGTGTTGCCGGTGTTTTTGCCATACACCACGTTTGAGGTGATCGTCAGAACCGATTGAGTATGTAAAGCATTTCGATAGGTTGGAAACTTCCTAAGCTTGGTCATAAACGTACTCACAAGCCAACTCGCGAGGTGGTCCACGCGATTATCGTTGTTACCGAACTTAGGGTAGTCGCCGTCGGTCTGATAATCCGTGACCAACCCGGTTTCATCTCGAATCACTCGAACTTTTGCATAGCGAATCGCTGAAAGACTGTCGGCAACCACAGACATGCCCGCCATACCGAATGCCATCGTGCGCAATGGGGCGTAATCGTGCAGGGCCATCTCCACGCGTTCGTAGGCATACTTGTCGTGCATGTAGTGAATTACGTTCATGGCATTGACGTAGACGCTCGCCAGCCAGTCCATCATCTTTTCAAACTTGCTAAGGACTTCATCGAAGTCGAGAAACTCACCCTGAACCGCACCAATTGCCGGTCCGACCTGTTCTCCAGTGAGTTCATCTCTGCCGCCGTTGATTGAATACAGCAAACACTTAGCGAGGTTTGCGCGGGCGCCGAAGAACTGCATTTGTTTGCCGACGAGCATTGGTGAAACGCAACATGCAATCGCGCCGTCGTCGCCCCAGGCGCTCCGCATGATTTCATCGCTCTCGAATTGAATGGAGCTTGTGTCGATCGCCACCTTGGAAGCAAAACTGCGAAAGCCTTCGGGCAGTCGTGGTGAATACCAAATGGTGAGATTAGGTTCGGGCGCCGGCCCAAGGTTGTATAGGGTTTGCAGAAAACGAAAACTCGTCTTTGTTACCAAGGGTCTGCCATCATCACCCATGCCGCCAATTGATTCAGTGACCCAGGTAGGATCTCCGGCAAAAAGTTCGTCGTACTCAGGCGTGCGTAGGAAACGCACGATGCGCAACTTGATGACAAAGTCGTCGATGATCTCTTGCACCTGTTCTTCAGTTAACAACCCCGATTTCAAATCACGTTGAAAATAGATATCCAGGAAGGTCGATGTCCGGCCCAACGACATCGCTGCGCCGTTCTGTTCTTTGACCGCCGCGAGGTAACCGAAGTACAGCCATTGCACTGCCTCGCGCCCGTTGCGAGCGGGAGCTGAAATGTCAAAGCCATAACTGGCGGCCATTTGTTGCAGTTCTTTAAGCGAACGAATCTGTTCACTGAGTTCTTCGCGATCACGAATGATCGCGTCCGTCGACATCGCGGAGTCGAGACTATTCTTTTCTTGCTGCTTGTATGCGATCAACCGAGCGACACCATAAAGGGCAACGCGACGATAATCACCAATGATTCGACCTCTCCCGTATGCGTCTGGTAAACCAGTTAGGATGTGGGAACTACGACAACGCCTGATGTCTGCGGTATAGGCATCGAAGACACCGTCGTTGTGAGTCTTACGATATTTTGTGAAAGCTTCAACGATATGCGGATCGGGTTCATAGCCATAAGTCTTCAGTGCGTTGACCACCATGCGCAGACCACCGTTTGGCATAATGGATCTCTTGAGAGGTGCCTCCGTCTGCAGGCCGAAGATCAATTCATTTGGCTGATCTATGTAACCTGGGGCATGGGCAGTTATGCCACCTGGGATTTGCGAAATGTCGAGAACACCTTTTTTTCGCTCTTCGACAAACAGTTCGTTAAGCCGCTCCCATATTTTTGTTGTTCGTTCTGTTGCGCCAGCGAGGAATAATGCATCTCCTTCATAAGGCGTGTAGTTCTGCTGAATGAAATCGCGAACATTGATTTCATTTTGCCAAAGACCAATATTGAATCCCTGCCAACCTTCAACTTTTCTTTCGTTGGTAATTTCCTGGGCTGTTGAAGCCATAGTAATTCTCCTCTGTTCGATTATTCACGCTGCCGCCTTCGCCAATCCCAACAAGGAACCGGTATGGCGTGCGATCATCAGTTCCTCATTCGTTGGAATCACCCATACCGAGACTCTGCTTTTGGAAGTGGAAATGAGTGAGCTGTGATTGGTGTTAGCGGCATCGTCGACTTCGACTCCTAGCCACGCCGACGCCTTGCAAATTCGTCTACGGATCTCTGGTGAGTTCTCACCAATTCCGGCCGTAAACACGATTCCGTCGAGTCCACCGAGCACTGCGGTCAGAGCTCCTATCTCTTTGGCAACGCGATAGACGAAATAATCGACTGCAAGGTGAGCCTGAGGTTCTTTCCGACCAATCAGATCACGCATGTCATTACTGATTCCCGAGATTCCGAGTAGCCCTGATTTCTTGTAGAGCAATGTTTCGACTTCTTTAGCCGACAAGTTCAAACCTTGAAAGAGATGAAGGACAACTCCGGGATCCAAGGCGCCGGGCCTGGTTCCCATGCATAGACCATCAAGGGCGGTGAACCCGAGCGTGCTATCAATGCTCTTCCCTTCTTTCAATGCACACAAACTCGCGCCGCTTCCAAGGTGGGCCACAAGCACACGCTTCTTGGCGATCTCAGGTGCGATGTCCGGTAACACTGAAGCGATGTATTCGTACGACAACCCGTGAAAACCATAACGTTGCAATCCTTTCATTCGCAGCTCGCGCGGAAGTGGAATGAGTTCGGTAACTCCGGGGTGTCCGCGATGAAAGCTTGTATCGAAGCAAGCGACCTGCGGTACGCCCGGCAAACGTTCGGATGCTGCTTCAATTGCTGCAAGGTTGTACGGTTGATGAAGCGGAGCTAGTGGAATTAACTTACGAAGTTGTGAGATGACTTGCGGCGTCACAATTGTCGGACCGTTGAAGCGCACGCCGCCGTGAACGACGCGGTGTCCGACGCCCAGAACCTTTGATCCACCATATTTTGAACGTAGCCACGCAGCGAGCTTGTCGACGGCTTCGTTTCCATCATTAACCCCTACATCTTCTTTGGCCAGACTTTCACCGTTTTCGTCTTTAACAGACAAACGCGCCGAAGTTCCGATTCCTTCGATTTGACCTCGGGCTTCAAGCCGCCAACTCTTTCCCGCCGGACGCTCAAAAACACAAAACTTCAGACTCGATGATCCCGCGTTGAGTACAAGTGCGTAGTCGTTCATGGCTAGGCTCCCTGAGGCTTCGCACGTCGCGCGTGCGCTACCAGCTTTGCCACCGCACAACTGGCAATCTTCGAACGAACACTGTCGGCGCGACTGGTTAGAACTACCGGAACTCTTGCGCCGAGAACCATCCCTGCACTGTCAGCGTTGGCCAGGAAGGTCAACTGTTTCGCAAGGATGTTTCCGGCTTCGAGATCGGGCGCCAGCAGAATGTCCGGATCACCGGCTACGGCTGATTTAATTCCCTTCGTCTCAGCTGCTTGTTTGCTGATGGCATTATCGAAAGCAAGTGGGCCGTCAAGTATTCCCCCCTGGATCTGTCCGCGTTCCGCCATTTTGCACAGCGCGGCCGCATCGAGTGTCGCCTGCATTTTCGAATTGACTGTCTCAACGGCGGCAAGGATTGCGACTTTTGGTTTCTCCAGGCCAAGAGAAATCGCGAGGTCGATCGCGTTCTGGCAGATGTCGACTTTATCTTCAAGTGTTGGTGCGATATTGATCGCGGCATCAGTGATGATCAGAACTTTGTGGTAGGTTGGCACATCCATCACAAAGACATGGCTAATGCGACGTCCGGTGCGTAGACCTTTGTCGCGAGACACGACAGCTGCCATCAACTCGTCGGTGTGCAGGCTGCCTTTCATTAGTATTTCAGCTTTACCTTCCCGTATAAGCTCCACCGCCTTTGCTGCTGCAGCAACGCTATCGGGTACATCAATGATCGTTAAGTCGCCGAGATCGATACCGGCCTCAGCGGCAGTCTCGGAAAGCCTCGCAGCCGGTCCAACCAGCAATGGCACAATCAAGTTTTGCTTTGCGGCTTCGACAGCCCCAGCCAAAGCCGTTGCTTCGCATGGATGTGCCACTGCGGTTGGAACGGGTGCCAAGTTTTCGCACCGCGCTAAAAGTCGTTCGTATTTTCCGGTCCCAGTTGCTGATTGCATTGGTTATTACCCCTTATGGTTTCGGCAAAGCGGCGCGAACTGCTGGTCCTGTCTCCTTCAACACTAGAGCCAAGAGAATCGCGATTCCTACTCCACCCAGTAACGGTACAAATGTGGATTGGTAATGCTGCAATTCCATTCGCGCTGCACCACCGGAAACACTCCCGAGAATCCAGCCGAACACTGGACCGAGCAGTGCGCTGAATGTGAAATTCAAAAAATTAACAACACCCGTCGCGGTTCCTCCGAACTCCGGTGGGTTCGCTTCTTTGATTACTACGTACGGCAACATTGCAGCACCAGATGCGACACCTGCGACGAGACCAATTACATACGGAGGAAAAACTCCCGGCGTGCCATACAGAATCCATGCGAGGCAGAGAAGAAGCACGAATCCAGCGACCACGATTACTGGTTTTCGGCGACCAATTCGATCCGAAATAAAACCCAGCAATGGACAACCAATGATCCAGCCGAACGGAACGGTTGCCGAGCGCATCACCGCTGAACCGTAATCAACTCCGTGTGCTTCTTGCAGGTAACGGACGCCCCAAATCATGTCGAAGATAGTGGTCGGGATGAACATCAATCCGGAAATAATGCCGCACAAGATCGACTGCGGATTTTTGAATACAGTTTTGAAAGCCGAAACCGTACTGTTGAACCAGGGTCCTGAGGCAGGTCGTTCTTCTTTTGGAATGACAAAGAACAAGATTCCGCCGATCAAGAGCCCGATAACACCCATTGCCACCCAAAAAGTTCTCCAGGGAAGCCCCCGTCCGATAAGTGGACCAACCAGAAACTGTCCTGCAGATCCACCTGCCATTCCGAACATCTGCGTAACGCCGATCAGTGTGGCCGCTTGTGATGGTGGAAAATTCCTGGTTGCGATGTAGATAGCGCCAACCAGGGCAAACACGCCGCCGGCACCTTGTATGAATCGGCCGGCGCTGGCGAGTTGTTTGTCACCAGTCGAAAAAAGCAACGCTCCAATACCAACGACCGCTGCTGCCCATGGAAGGAGTCGGCGTGGTCCAATTCGGTCCATCGCGGCTCCAGCAATCAAGCTAAATGGCGAGTAACCGTAGTAGAACAAACCAACAATGGAAGCGACCCCGAGGGCGCTGATATTGAAGGCGTTGCTAAGCTCCGGCATCATCACGGCCGGTGCCGAACGAAGAGCGTATTGAAAGAAGTAATAGACAGCCGTGAGCAGCCAGGCCACGGTAGCTGCACGGACGCGATTCACTGAATCGCGTTTGTCTATCATTTCAATTGAGGCTGCTCCCATCGGGTGTCAGTCCTTTTGCGCCACTGCAGACTTCAATAGTTCGCTCGATCAAACAGAGCCCTGTGCGCAGCCTGGTCTACTTCTCCAACACCGGCGCCCAGCTCCGATCCGGATTGAAGCGCTCCATACTCTTGAAGAATTCGAGCGATTGCGGCCCGAGATCTTTTTCATAGACGACGCCGTCCTGGCTCACAATGAAGGACTTGACTCCAGTATTTCGGTATTGTGCCGGCGTTGCGACCAGCGCGAATCCGCCAATCATCACGTCCTTGATGACGTAATCTAATTGGCCCAGCGGTGCGGCCGGCCCCTGACCCTTCAGGATTTTAAAGAAGTAACCGTGATAGGGTTCGGTGCGGCTGGTATAGCCGTTAGCG
>DATEXA010000091.1:0-22583 GCA_035257465.1 Pyrinomonadaceae bacterium
TAATTTGAACCCCGCAGACGGGTGGTCACGGAGTGCCGCCCTACAACTTTCAATGATCTCCCGTCACTTCATGTGCCCATCCTGCTCGAAAGAGATCAGTGTCGACTCCGCTACCTGCCCGAGTTGTGGCGCTCAACTCGACAATGCAGCTACGCAACGCTTCGAAGGGCGCAAGACTCCGGTTCACTCTCCAACTCAATCTTACGATTCCATCGACAACGCTCGGTTTGTTCCCGGCGCAATCCTGCTCCAGCGATATCGAATTGTTGGCCTGCTGGGCAAAGGCGGCATGGGCGAGGTATATCGAGCCGATGATCTCAAGTTGGGCCAAGCTGTCGCTCTCAAGTTCCTTCCCGATCATCTCTTAAGCGACGGCGCTGCCCTCGCCAGGTTTCATCGTGAAGTACGCGTTGCGAGACAGGTGAGCCACAAGAACGTTTGCCGTGTTTACGACATCGGTGAAACGGATGGACGTCACTTCCTGTCGATGGAATACATCAAAGGCGAAGAGCTCTCGTCTCTTCTGCGGCGCATCGGTAGTCTTCCAATCGACAAATCCATTCAGCTCGCACGTCAGATTTGTGCAGGTCTCAACGCAGCTCACGACGTAGGGGTGCTACACCGCGATCTAAAACCCGCGAATGTGATGATCGACGGCGACGGCAACGCCCGAATTCTCGACTTCGGTTTAGCAGGTTTGTCTGAGGAGTTTTCAGAGCACGAATTGGCCGCGGGCACGCCCGCATACATGGCGCCCGAACAGTTGGAAGGAAGAGAGCAGACAGTCAAAACCGACATCTATTCGCTGGGTCTCGTGCTCTATGAATTGTTCACCAGCAAGAAAGCTTTTGAAGCAAGAACGATCGGTGAATTAATTGAAATGCGGCGTAGCAAAACCACGCCGACATCGTTAACCTCACTTGTCAAAGATCTTGATCCACTGATCGAGCGAGTCGTTGAACGTTGTCTGCAAACAGATCCGGCGCTCCGTCCCTCGTCCGCTTTACAAGTAGCTGCAGCACTACCCGGTGGTGATCCAATCGCCGCCGCACTCGCCGCCGGTGAAACACCTTCACCGGAGATGGTGGCTGCTGCACCAAAACAAGGAATTCTTAGTCCAATCATTGCGGGTAGTTTGCTCGCGGCATTTGTACTGTTGCTTGGTCTCGGTTGCTGGCTTACCAAATACACCGCCATATATCGACTGGCGCCTCTTGGGGACTCTCCTGAAGTTTTGCGGGCTCGTGCGCGAGATGTAGTGAAGGCTCTGGGTTACAGCGAAGCGCCGGCAGATTACGCTGACGGCTTCGTCCTTAAAACTGATTATCTAGATTACATTGCGAACAACGATCAGTCGCCACAACGCTGGGAGAAGATGCGCGATATTGCGCCGGGTCCCTATCGTTATTGGTATCGTCAGAGTCCGCGTTATTTCGAAACGGTCGAGGCGATAGAGGTCTCTAAACCCGCGCTCGATGTATCCGGCATGGTCAGTCTGTACCTGGACGTGAGTGGTCATCTGCGATGGTTCCTGGGCGTTCCGCCACAACTTGAACCGCCAACAAGCGAACGCGTAAACGCCGATTGGTCCATTCCGTTTCATGCTGCCGGCCTCGATCTTAAGAACTTCCAACAGGTCACGTCGACGCGGGTTCCGCTGCATGCATACGACGAGCGCACCGCCTGGGATAGCATTGACGCCATTGACGCCATTGACGCCACACATCCGATTGAAAAGCTTCACGTTGAAGCAGCAGCCTTTCGCGGTCGTCTTGTTTACTTTGAAACGATATATCCATGGGACCGCTTGGGGAGACAGGAGCAGCCAGGCGAAAGCCGGAGCAGCAAGGTTCTTACCTACATGCTCATCGTTATTAGTCTTTTCGCTTTATTCGGAAGCGCGTTGCTTGCACGAAGAAATCTGCGACTTGGGCGTGGTGATCGGCGGGGCGCAATGCGATTGGCTACGGTGTTTTTCGTTGTGAGAATGCTCTACTGGGCTTTTGCGACGCATCACAACGGCCTCGCAGACCCGGAGTTTGCGCAGCTATTATTTCATCTGGCTCTTTCCGTTTTCCTTGCGGTCTTTCTGTGGCTACTCTACATCTCGCTGGAACCGTTTGTTAGAAAGAAGTGGCCGGCCTGGATAATCTCGTGGAGTCGTTTGCTGGCGGGAGATTTTCGCGATCCGCTTGTCGGTCGTGATCTTTTGATTGGAACAGTGATAGGCGCGAGTCTGATTGTGGTTTCAGGAATTTCCAGAATTGCGCCGAATTGGATTGGAAAGGCAACACCAGTAACGCTTACTCCCGGTACGGTCATCCTCGATACACATCAGTTCTTCAGTCGCTTCGCCTCCCAGTTTTCAGCCGGGCTTTTCCTCGCCTTCATCTGCGTCTTTGTGTTGCTGGTATTTGTCGCTGTGTTGCGGAGTGAAATGCTGTCGCTGATCACACTCTGGATACTCATCACTGTAATGTTGTCGCTGGTCACAAACTCAAGCTTAATAATGGTGCCGTTCAATGCAGTGTCGGCACTGCTTATCGTGTTTGTATTACATCGGTATGGTCTGCTCGCGCTGATTGCCGCGTTGTTTGTCACGCATCTCTACATCTTCTTCCCGATCACAACAGACTTCACCGCCTGGTACGCAACGGACTTCACAATCGCACTTGTCATTTGTTTGGCGCTGGGTGGATATGCGGCGTATACGTCGGTGGGTGGATCAAAAATATTCGCCGGGGAAATGTAGTCCGTAAAGCTATAGTCAGTACTACAGCGCGGTAGCGCGTGGGTCGACCTCACTATCGCTAACTAATAGTGTGGCCTGTGACGTTGACCCACACGCTACCCGCGCTGTGGTACTAACTACATTGCCACGATTTCTTCGTTTGCGTAAGTGGTCCGGCGCCCGCGAAGCGGGCAAAGACCATTGCGGTGGCAAACGCGTAATCGGCGAAATCCGTGGATGATTCTTAGACGAGAGGTGGTTGTTGGTTCTTTGTCATAGAATATGACGATAAAAGAAGAGCCATCCTTTTCTTCGAGAGGTCTGGATGAGAACTATTCGGCCAGCATTAGGGAGCGTGCTTGTCGTACTAGCGCTTGGCCCAGCTGTATTCAGGCAGCCGCAGCAAGTTACCTCACTTGCCAAAAACCTCGCCCAGAGTCCTTCCAAAAACTTCTTAACGCTACCTGCCGACATAACGTCTTACGGTGGCATTTTTCTTCAAGCGCGGATCAACAACTCACGGCCAATGTGGTTCGCTCTTGACAGTGGCGCAACTTCGCCTTTTTTCATCGACACAAGGCGGGCAAGAGATCTGGGACTCAAGCTCCAGGGACGCGTCTCACGCGGAGGAGGAGCAGGACCATCCACGTACAACGTTGCCGAGACGAGTGGTCTAACGATAAGCATCGCCGATTTAAAGTACATCGATCAAAGCGCCGCGGTGATTGCACTTGATTCGATCGAAGCCCTGATTGGCAGACCTCTGGATGGTATCGTCGGACTCGATCTGTTCACGCGTTACGTTGTCGAGATTGATTATCTAGACAATAAGATTAGACTCCGCAACCCTAAGACTTACACCTACTCGGGTGCTGGAGAGAGCATCCCCCTCACGCTGCGCGATGGTCACTTTTTCGTTCCTGCCAAAGTCGAGATGCCGGGTCGCCCGCAACTTGAGGGACAGTTTCTCGTTGATACAGGTGGTGTAATGGTAACTGCGGTTTTGACCACGCCCTTCTCACGGTCCAACCGTCTGCCTGCTTCCAATCAGAAAAAGATCTTAGACAAGTCGCTGTCGGGTTTGGGCGGTCAGACGAGGTTATTAGTTACTCGCGCGACATCATTCACGCTCGGACACCTGAGTATCCGCACGCCCTTAGTCTACGTATCGCAAGACACCGGCGGAGCACTGGCAAGTTCTGACTACGAAGGTTTGATTGGCAGCGAGATACTGCGGAAGTTCAGAGTAGTTTTTGATTACGCGAATGGTCGTCTGATCCTCGAGCCAAATGCTCACTACGCCGAGCCGGTTGAGTACGACATGAGCGGCATTAGCCTACGTGCCTACGGCGATGATCTCAGAACGTTCAGAGTGTATCAGGTGCTTCCAAACTCGCCGGCGGCAGAAGCTGGATTGCGTGTGGGCGATGTACTCACCAATATTGATGGTATGCCAGCTTCAAGATTTACCTTGGAAGAAGTGTGTCAAATGATGAAGCAGCCTGGGTACGAACATAAGTTGAGCATTAAACGTGGCAATTGGATCAGCTCAATGAAGATAAAGACGAGAAGGCTGATCTAGTAAGGGGCGCCCCAGCGCATTCAAACTTTGTCGGTGCGAACCTCTCTCATTCACACCGCGCCATTTCTCCACACTACTTCTACGTGGTATAAACTTCCCAAACTACAATCGAATATAAGGAGCGCGTTCCTCATGATCTTCAACTCCTCACGTGCGCTGGAACTACTAAGAATCTCAACTGGTGACCCAAATGCACTCTTTCGCGAAAAGCAGGAAGAGGCGATTCGTTTTGTGGTCGAAGGGCGGGGCCGACTCTTGGTCGTGCAGAAGACCGGTTGGGGAAAGAGTCTCGTCTATTTCATTGCGACGAAGATGTTGCGCGAGAAACGACCGAAGTCTGCACGGACTGCGCAGCTTGCACCTGAGAATGGGCCAGCCATTTTGCTCTCGCCTCTGCTTGCCCTGATGCGAAATCAAATCCAGGCCGCGGAACGTATGGGTGTGCGAGCATTAACGATTAACTCCGAGAATGAAGACGAATGGGATCAGATTGAACGCACCGTACGAAATGACGAAGTCGACATACTGCTCATCTCTCCCGAACGTCTCGCCAACGAACGTTTTCGCGCCCGTGTACTCGCACACGTCGCAAACAACGTTTCGTTACTGGTTATTGATGAAGCGCATTGCATCTCTGACTGGGGGCACGACTTCAGGCCTCATTACCGGCTCCTGGAAAGGATAGCTAAGACACTTCCACAAAACGTTCGCTTACTTGCAACAACTGCAACAGCGAACGATCGCGTGATCGACGACCTTGCAAGTGTGCTTGGTCCAAACCTTCAGATTCAGCGCGGCGATCTCAATCGGCCTTCTCTAAAGCTCCAAACCATTCGCCTGCCCGATCAAACCGAACGACTAGCCTGGCTAGCGGAACATGTTCAGCAACTAAAGGGCAGCGGCATCATCTACACCCTCACGATACGCGATGCGATCCAAGTCGCTGATTGGCTTAAATCACGTGGACTCAGTGTCGAGGCATACACAAGCGACACGGGTGAACATCGCCCGGAACTGGAGCAGGCCTTACTTGAGAATCGTGTGAAAGCGCTCGTTGCCACAACTGCGCTCGGAATGGGCTACGATAAACCTGATCTTGCATTCGTCATTCACTACCAAACACCAGGCTCTGTGGTCCATTACTATCAACAGGTCGGGCGTGCTGGTCGCGCCATCGATGCGGTGTACGGCGTGTTGCTCAGCGGTGAAGAAGAGAAGGACATCAATGACTACTTCATCGAGAGCGCTTTCCCTACCCGGCAAGAAGTAGGAACAGTAGTTAATGCGATCGAAGAGAACCCTGAGGGATTGTCCGTTAACGACATAATGGGCCGAATCAATCTGACCAAAGGACGCATTCAGAAAACACTGGATCTGCTTTCACTCGAATCACCAGCGCCTGTGATAAAGCTTGGTACTCGTTGGCAACTCACTGCGGCAAAGTTGAGCGAGGCATTTTGGCAACGCGCAAACCGCTTAACTGAACTCCGCCGCGCGGAACAAAAACAGATGCAGGAATATGTTCGCTTGCGTTCAGGGCATATGGAGTTTCTGATTCAGGCGCTTGATGGAAACATTGAAAACATCACTCAACCAAACCTGCCCGAGTTATCCGCCACACCTAATCCATCAGTGGTTCGTGACGCAATTCAATTTTTGCGTCGCTCTAGTCTGACAATCGAGCCGCGTCTAACGTGGCCAGCCGGTGGTATGCCCATTTACGCAGTGAAAGGGAAGATTGCGTCATCCCATCTGGCGTCTTCCGGAAAGGTGCTTTGCGTATGGCGTGACGCAGGTTGGGGCGAGCTGGTACGTAAAGGAAAGTATTCTGTTGGTCGATTCGACGAGGATTTGGTTGAGGCATGCGAACGTCTCATTCGGGAGTGGAATCCACCAGTGGAATGGATTACGTGTATTCCTTCTTTGCGTCATCCGAATCTCGTTCCTGATTTCACCCAGCGACTTGCGGCGCGGTTACGTCTACCATTTGAAGGCGTTTTGGTGAAGACGGATGATCGACCTGAACAGAAGACAATGGCGAACAGCATTCAACAGGCGCGCAACATCGATGGTGCATTAGCGATTACAAAGAAACCAATGTCGAATAGCTCAGTTTTGTTGGTTGATGATATGGTTGACTCGCGTTGGACAATTACTGTTGCAAGTTGGCTCTTGCGTTCGAATGGCAGTGGTGAAGTCTTTCCGATTGCACTCGCGCTCACGTAGATGTTATCAGCCAATACTCAAATCACATTGCTATTGACCGCTCCGCTTATTGCAGGGCAAAACGAGTCATCTGATGTGCTGACAGCGGGCGAGTACGTTAAGTTTCGAAAATTGCTCATGCAGTTTGATCTCGAGCCAGCGGTTCTACTCAGCTCATCTGACTTGCCTCGCGAAGTTAAGGCGCTCTCTGAGACAGATCGTTACCAACAACTCCTTGGTAGAGGATTTCAACTTACCCAGGTTGTCGAACGCTGGCGGTCGCGCGCGATCTGGGTTGCCGGACAAACTGACGAGCAGTATCCAAAGAGATTTATCGAGCACATGAAAGAACATGGGCCTCCGATTGTTTATGGTTGTGGCGATGCCGAGTTATTGAACACTGGCGGACTCGCTGTTGTTGGTTCTCGAGATGTGGATACAGAGCTTGTCGAGTTTACGGAGAACATAGGACGGCTCGGTGCGCTAGCTCGGCAAACTCTAATTTCCGGTGGCGCCCGCGGAATCGATCAGGCAGCAATGCGTGGTGCGGCGGAGTCGAATGGCAAAGTCGTTGGTGTGTTGGCGGACAGTTTGGAACGCGCAGCTGTCAATCGCGAAAATAGGGAGTTGTTGCTTGACTCCAAGTTAACTTTGATTACTGTGTTTGATCCGTCAGCAGGATTCAATGTTGGACACGCTATGCAACGTAATCGTTTGATCTATGCGCTCAGTGACGCTGCGTTGGTAGTCAATTCGGATGTTGGAAAAGGCGGGACGTGGGCTGGCGCGATTGAGCAGTTAGAGAAACTGCATTTTGTTCCGGTGTACGTAAGATCAACGGGCCAGGCGAGTGAAGGATTGAAGGCGTTGCAGAACAAGGGTGCTTCTCCATGGCCTAATCCAAGCACTCCTGAAGATCTCGTAGACATGTTAGCAGGAAGTTCAAATGGAAAAGAGGAAGTGAAACAACTCTCGTTTTTGTAGGCTTGCTTTTAATCTGAAATTTCTGAAATCTGAGATTTTAGCCGTCCTGCCCCCAATCTCAGCCCTTAAAACCTGCGAGCAAATCAAAACAATAATGCGTATACTTCTTCCCGTCTGACCTCATCAACACTTGAAACCAGAAAGGTCGTCGTTATGCGCAAACTTAGTCTCGCTTGCATGGCGTTGGTCTGCTCCATTGGAGCGCTATTCACCACGAGTGCTCAAACACAGCGTACTGCTGAACAGCAGAACTCGGATCGAATTGTGATAAGCAAAGACGAGGTGCTGTTTGACCTCGTGGTGAGAGATAAGAAGGGTAAGCTGATCAAAGATCTTGCGCAGCAGGACTTTGAAGTCTACGAAGACGGCGTCAAGCAAGACATAAATTCCTTTCGTTTCGTCTCGTCAACAGTCGCCGAGACTGCGACCCCGGCGACTAACAACACCTCAACTCCTGGCGATCCAACTGTGACAAAGACTCCTGGCGGCGGAGTGACACCGGAATCGTCAGGTGTCAGCGCTGTTGCACTTGTCTTCGATCGACTCTCACCCGAATCGCGACTACGTGCACGAGATGCTGCGCTGAATTATCTGGGTGAGAGCGTGAAAAAGAACGAGCTAGTCGGTGTGTTCCTGACTGATCTTTCGGTAGTTGTGCTTCAGCCATATACCTACGACTTAGCGCAGGTAAAAACGGGAATCGAAAGAGCAGGTGTTCACGTCACTTCACAGTATCCGTCGACCAACGAGGAGGCACGCGCAAATAGAACGATCGTAGCCACAGATCTCATGCGGCAACAGCAAGGTCAAACACAGCCGGCAGCAAACACAGAGTCGATCGCGCCTGCCGCGGCATTGGCCTTGAGAAACCTCGAGTTTTATGAAGAGATGCAGCGCGATCAGGAGGGCAACGCAACTGCCTATGGTCTGTTGCACATTGCCGCATCACTTCGATCCTTACCAGGTCGTAAGGCGGTCATCTTTTTCTCGGAAGGACTCGTTCTTCCACCCAATGTGATGCAGGCTTTTCAATCGGTAATCAGCGAAGCGAATCGCGGTAATGTCAGTTTTTATTCTGTCGACGTCGCGGGCCTTCGGACAGAGAGTAAGAATTCGGAGACTCGTAAGGAGATCAACTCTCGCAGTGAAGTAAGGATGGCCCAATTAGGAAGCACTTCAGATCCCAATGGTCCGATGACTAAGGAGTTGGAACGTAACGAGGATATCCTCAGGTTAAATCCTGACAGCGGTCTCGGTCAGCTTGCCAATCAAACAGGCGGCTTCCTCATCACCGATTCGAATGATTTAAAAGGCCGACTAGGACAGGTTGATGAAGATCTGCATTCCTATTACTTGATGAGTTACAGTTCAAGCAGTCAAAAGTACGACGGACATTTTAGAAAGATCGAAGTTAAACTAAAACGCTCGGGACTTTCAGTTCAGAGTCGCAAAGGTTACTACGCTATCAAGGGCAATTTCGCTTCACCGGTACTCTCCTACGAAGCTCCGGTGTTGGCAGCTTTAGACAACAAACAGAAACCTGATTCATTTCCGTTTTATGGTGGCGCATTCAGTTTTCCAGAGCGAGAACGGATGGGACTCTCTCCAGTGATCGTTGATGTTCCGTTGTCAGCGTTTACGCTGCGTGTAGACCAGGCAAAGAAAGTGTACGACACAGATTTCTCGATCCTGGTTTTGGTGAAGGATCCGGCGGGTCAGGTAGTCGCGAAGTTAAGCAATCCATACAAACTCAATGGTCCAGCCGACAAGGTTGATGACGCAAAGAAGGAGAGAATTCTCTTTTACCAGGAAGCGAATCTTCCGCCTGATCGTTACACAGTGGAGATGATTGCTTACGATGCGCCCAGCGGTCGTGCGAGTGTACGTACGGGGACTATCGAGGTACCCGCAACCGATGAGAGCAAGTTGCGTCTCAGTGACGTTGCAATTTTGGCGCGAGGCGAGAAGGTGGACAATCCGGAAGAGAACAAGAAGAACCCTTTCCGCGTCGCCAACATGATCGTGAGCCCAAACCTGGGTGAGCCGATTCCGCGTGCGCAGAAACAAGTGCCATTCTTTTTCACGGTGTATGTTCCAAAGGGTGCTGCGAGCAAGCCAAAGCTCACGGTTGAAATACTGAGCCAGGGCAAAACGCTAACCCAAATGCCGGGCGAGCTGCCGGCAAGCGATGCGTCGGGACGCAGTCAGTTCGTGGCCGGATTGCCGGTTGAGAAACTTCCGGCCGGCAGTTATGAGTTGAAGATTACGGTGAGTGATGGGACAACAAACCTGTCACGCTCGAGAAGTTTCACGCTCATCGATTGAGTTGACCGATTGATTGACTTTCCATCGTTGGATTGATCGCGAGTCAGGACTGAAACCATGAAGAAATACTTAATCATCGTTGAAAAAACAGAGACTGGCTACTCCGCATATTCACCTGATGTTCCGGGATGCGGTTCAACGGGCAAGACTAAAGATGAAGTCGAGCGCAACATCCAGGAAGCGATCGAATTTCATCTCGAAGGCTTGCGCGAAGAAGGTTACGAAATACCTGAACCATCCACCTATTCCTCATACATCGACGTCGCCGCGTAAAGTGCCAGCACGCATTAGTGGGCTGCCCTGCCTGGAGACTACCTGTTTTTGAATCTGTATCATCCGTCCAATCTGTGGCTAATTACTGCCCCGTTAACTTCACCAACGCTTGCTTCGCGCTTCCCATCGTTGGATCGATCGCGAGTGCTCTCTGGTAATTCTCAATCGCCTTCTCTTTATCTCCGTGCACCATGTAGGCTTCCGCGAGACTGTCGTAGACATTTGCTGATTGTGGATACGCTTCAACGTTTAGCTTCAACACCTCAATCGCCTCGTTCACTTGCCTCCTTCTTAAGAGGGAGTAGCCGAATGCGTTGATGTCCGACTCGGCGATAAAGAGATCGGGGTCGGCAACACTTCTGAGTCTGTGGAACTCCGCAATCATAGCTTCGACGCCTTTCGCGGTAAGCGTCTTAGATAAAACATCCGCCAACGAATTCGCTTTGACGTCGACGACCTCAACAACAAAAATCAACGTCGAATCAGGAGGGATGACGTCGCCAGCGCCTTTAGCTCCGTAACCAAGCTTTGCGGGAATCACCAGGATTGCATGATCGCCGACGCGGAGTTTCGCCACACCTTCGTCCCATCCGTTGATCACCTGACCGGTTCCCAGTTTGAATGCAAAAGGCTTGTCGCGGTCACGCGAACTGTCAAACTTCACGCCGTTGGTCAACATGCCGGTGTAATGCAGGACGACTGTTTCACCTGACTTAGGTTGACGGCCCGTTCCCTTTTTTGTGATCAGATAAGTCAGCCCGGAGGGAGTGGTAATAGCCGCAGACGCGACTTTAGGAGTTCGGCTTCTCGTTCGACGGTGTTTGGTTTGTGCGTCTATTTGGATGATGAATGTGGAGAGTAGACAGAGAGCGAATACCGCAACGACTAGTTTCCTGTTTTTCATGTGGGCCAAGCTCCGCAGAAAATTGATTCGAGAGCGGACAATGTAACACATCCACAGATCAGGCCGATTACGCAGATTTAGAGACAAATTGTTGGGGTGATACCCACACGGGGCACCACCCTGCTGACCACCTGTCGCCAAATGACCTCATATGGTCAGGTTCGTAACTTGGCTGACCAAACTTGCTTTGGATCTGCGTGCTACATCGTGGCTGGAAAGTTGCCAATACAAACGGCCCGGAGATTAAATAACGTAGTTTCGTTTCTCAAAAGAAAGGGTTGATTACAATGGCTAGCAAAAAGTTGGCAGGGAAAGTTGGGATTGTAACGGGCGCTTCGAAAGGCATCGGCGCTGGCATCGCAAAGTATCTTGCAGCTGAAGGGGCGTCTGTGGTGGTTAATTACGCATCCTCGAGGGAAGGTGCGGAGCGGGTCGTTAGTGAGATTACAAAAGAAGGTGGAAAGGCCGTCGCGGTCCAGGGGGATGTTGCGAAAAGTAAAGACGTCGAGCACCTCTTCGCCGAAACAAAGAAAGCATTTGGTCGACTCGATATTCTGGTGAACAATGCCGGCGTATATCAGTTCGCGACGCTCGAAGAGACAACAGAAGATCAGTTTCAACGGCAGTTTGGCGTCAATGTGTTCGGCCTGATTCTGGCAACGCGTGAGGCATTGAAGTATTTTGGTCCAGAGGGTGGCAGCGTAATCAATATCGGCTCAACGATAACTTCTGTTACGCCGCCGGCGACCGTGGTCTACGCGGCAACTAAAGGAGCCGTAGATACAATCACGCATGTACTTGCAAAAGAGCTTGGTCCAAGGAAGATCCGCGTGAACTCGATTAATCCCGGGGTAGTTGATACTGAGGGCGTTCAGGCTTTGGGAATTCAGGGCGGCGATTTTGCGAAGGAAACAGTCGCTCAGACACCGCTGGGTCGCATCGGTCTGCCAGCAGACATCGCACCGGCCGTTGGTTTCCTTGCATCGTCAGACAGCGCATGGATCACAGGAGAAATACTCCAGGTCGCAGGAGGTCTTCGCTAATTCTTCAGGCGGCCCTCCACGGAGGGCCACCCCTACAATCTTCCAATGGTCCGAATCGAAGAATGCGAAGGTGGCAGCCAGTGCCTTCAATTTGCTTCGTGTGTTTGATTCTCTGTCTTGCCTATGAAGCTATGACTGACGCTTGGCAGCACCATCAACTCATACTTGACTCCTACTTGCTTCAATTTGTCAGCCATCTCTAATGTTTGCTTTGTTGCCTTCAACATCAGCTGCTGCGCCGAGATATTTGTTGACTTTCACAACACGTAACGCTTAAATAAATTCCAACGCAATTCCCGACACAGCGTTTCTTACCCCAACTCCTCTTTACGTTAGCCAGTTAATCGAGAACAAGCCGTCGAGGACGCCTGCGGTCCCAGCACCTTTCCGTAATCGAGGTCTTCATGAATAAACTCTTGATTGCCGCTTTCCTTAGCGTCGTACTCTTAAGTGGTTGCTCTTCGTTGCTCGCTCGAACGTCGCAGCTTTCTCCTTCACAGCGCACCGGCGAATCCCCGCCGCAACGGGGACTGAAGATCACACAGGTTTTTCCTAACAGTCCGGCGGAATCTGCAGGCCTTCATACAATGGATGTGATCACAAAATACGGTGGCTTCGAGATTGTTGATGATGCTGGATTCTTTGCTGCCAAAAACCACTACGAGGCAGCGCACGTACCCACAGTCGAAATTGTCGCCTGGCGTGGCTTAACTCGCATGTCAGCGCAGGTTCGCAGTGGTTGGCTCGGCGTTAACTCAATGGAATATGACAAGACTTCGCAAGAGTTCATGTCATTGATGAACGAAATCAACTCAATGCGTGAGTTGCCTAAGTATTTGATTGATCGGGGGATCTACAAGTTCGAAGGAACCGAGGCGCAGGATCTATTGAAAGCCAGGGAGCTGATTGATCAGGGTGAACGCGACGGAACACTGACACCCTCGCAAGTCCTCCTGGATCGAATCTATATGATTCTCGACGACGCACCGGCTGAAGATCAGCAACACCTCGAAGATTTGCTACAACAATTAATCGCTTCTCAGCCGCAGAACTATATCCATATGCTGGGCAACGACAGATTTTTTAAGGACAACCGTTATCGCGCAGCGATCGCATGTTTCAAGGAGCACCTCAAGACGTCGAGTGACGATGTCTCAACCTGGCTCAATCTGGGATTCGCCTATAACAAGCTGGCAATGTACAACGAAGCTAACGATGCAGCCGACTATGTGTTTGAACACAAACTTGAATTGAGTGAGTACGGTCAGACAGTTGCCTACCAGGTAAAGGCTACAGCTAGTTTGGGTCTTAAAGACTACGGCACAGCTATCGAGTACGCGAAAAAGGCATTCGCCATTGAGCCCAGGTTTTATCCAGTCTCATTGATCCAGCTTGCTGCAGCAGAGACGGGCGATTTGGGATTGCTTGAAACCACGACTCAGCAGTTTCGGAGAGCGTCGCCGGAAGAATACGAGAAGACGCTGATTCATTCAGAGGCGGTGAAGGCATATGCCCTGATCAAAGCGAACCAGACCGACTCCGCGCGTAGCATTGTGCAAGTCTGGAGAAAAGTCGACGGTGCAGAAGGAAAGGTAATCAATTACTGGCGGATTGTTCCAAATGGCGCGGGTGTGTCGAAAACATTTGGAGAGTTAATGAAGAGTTGAGGGAACTCTGCGGCAAACCGACAACTTCTTGTTTTTCTAGCAAAGTTTTTACGCGAACGCCGTTGGCGTAAAGAATGGCTTTCCCTTGCGCGTTCGCACAATCATTTGGTTGCGGCCTGAGCTGCGTTGCGTAATCTGCGTAATCTGTGGATGGTTCAATGCTTCAAGCCTTCAAGCTATCTTTAACGTGCAGCCCACCGCCATGGTGGGACATCGAGTTCGTCGGAGTCCACAATCTTAGTTTCGCCAAACTGCTTTTCTAATCTGATCAAGTTACAACCTTTCCTCTTTTCAAGTGTCGTTATGAGTTTTGGTGCGTGGGTCACGACGAAAACCTGGGAACGTTCAGCAGCGCTTGCTATTAGTCGACCCAGTGCAGGCAACAGATCGGGGTGCAGACTTGTTTCCGGTTCATTCAGCACAAGTAACTCAGGTAGTCTGGGGGTAAGGAGTGCTGCTACCCCAAAGCAAATAGCGAATGGTTCCATCGGAAAGCTCTGCGGCCTTTAATGGTCGAAGCAAGCCGTGTTGATTTATGGCAATCTCAAAACGACCTTCGATGTTTTCAACTGAAACCGTCGAACTTGGAAACGCATCGGTAATGGCGGCATCCAGAGCTGACGCATTTCCAATTTCCCGTATTGTTTGTAGGGCTGCGGCGAGATCGGAACCATTGTCGCTCAACACTGGTGTGTGAGTTCCGATTTGTGGCAAACGTGCCGGCGCATCAACGTCAGTTCGGAAATGGTCATGAAAGAGCCACGATCGAATTTGCTCACGCAGTGCCAGCACCTCAGGAGCGTTTCGCGGATCGGCGAATTGCGCCATCATGCTGTCGGAGCTCGACTACTGATAAGAGATTACAAGCCACTCTCCGTCTTGGTCTTTTGTCCGAACGACGGCCTCATGATCGCTTTAGCCCCCCGATAACAAATCCCGCACACGGCAGTGTGGGGATCGTTCAAGTCCTTTCTAAAAACGCTGCTACAAAATTTTCTCCGCGTGCGAAGCGCGCCGGAGGGAAACACCGCATCGCTAGTAGAAAGGACCTGAACCATCCACGGACTGCCGTCCGTGGGATTTGTCTGTGCAATCAGTGTAATCTGTGGACGACTGAAGAATGCGAAGGTGGCAGCCTACGGGATCGCTGATTGCCGACTTATTATTCCGGCAACCCAATGCGCCGCACCAGTTCCTGGAATCTCCGTTCTGAGCGAAGGCTCTCAGAGGACGGGTCGGAGTTGAGCCAGGTCGATGAATCCTCCCGATTCTCGTACGCTTTTTCGAGCCAGTCGATTGCGCGCTCTTTCTCCCCGCGGCCTATGTAGATCTTTGGCAATCGCCCTGGTTCGGGAAATCTCACACGACCTGTTTGTTACGGTACTTCGGTTTGTGACTTCGGTGTGTGAATGGGTCGCCTCTGCCGCAGCAAGAATGGCGAGACCAAAATCAAGAGCATCGGGAGAGATGACTTTGCTCAAAGTAGAGGTAAGAATGCGAGACTAGTGGATCTTACTTGCGGGGGTATTCTAAATCAGGATGCCAAAAACAGGCCATAAGGGCTGATCCGGATTACCTCTGTTTTCCAGCTTCGTCGTCACGCGCTGAAAAGTATTCTTCGACCCTTTAGTAGTAGGTGAAATCGAAAGCGCGATCGTTTGTAGCGTGCTACATCCCCGCCAGGCGCGCAACAAAGGTGGACCCACTGGTGGCGTTACGCAACGAATGATTCGTGTTATTTCGTGTGATTTCGTGGATCGTGTTTTCTGGGCATAGACGATCCACGAATTCACACGAACTCACACAAAGCAACCGCCCTTCCCGATTCGTGTCACGCTGAACCGAAAAAGATCGTGCAGCACAAAACTCTGGATTAGCCAGACCATTCCGACTACCATGCATGCGAAGCAATCTGCAATCATCCAACACCCCTCGTTATGAGCAGCGAGCCCAAACCTGGAAGTAATCTCTCTCACTACCGCATCCTGTCAAAGCTCGGCGGCGGAGGTATGGGTGAGGTTTATCTCGCTGAGGACACAAAACTCAACCGGCGCGTCGCGATTAAAGTCCTTGCGGAAACTGCCCATGCGGACAAACAGGCACATCAACGACTCATTCGTGAAGCAAGAACGGCTGCAAACCTCGACCATCCCAACATCTGTTCAATTCATGAGATTGCGGAAGACGGCGACCACAGTTTCATCTGCATGCAATACGTCGAAGGTGAGACGCTCGACACTTTATTGAAGCGAAAGACACTTAACCAGGTTGAGATTCTTTCGATTGCCGTGCAAGTCGCAGACGCGCTAACGGAAGCCCACGCTCACGAAACTATTCATCGCGATATTAAACCTTCAAACATCATGATCACGAGCAGAGGCAGTGTGAAAGTGATGGACTTCGGCCTGGCGAAGCTGATGCAGTCGACTGAACTGATCGCGAGTGAGGCCGAAACTGAGGCAATGATCAGCACACCCGGCGCTGTCATTGGCACGCTGCCTTATATGTCGCCTGAGCAAGTTCGCGGAGATTCACTTGATGGTCGTGGTGACATTTTTAGTTTTGGCGTTGTGCTTTACGAAATGTTGTGTGGGCACCAGCCGTTTCTTGATAAGAGCTCGGCTGGAACTGCATCGGCAATTCTGACGCGTGAGCCGCTGCCTCTGGCGCGGTTCGCTCCAGACATATCCACTGAACTAGAGCGAATTGTTCTGAAGACGCTTAGGAAGAATCCTGATGACAGATATCAGACCGCAAAGGATCTGCTGATCGACTTACGAAACCTGCGTGATGACCTTCAGTTTCAAAACCGCCTCGAACGTTCTGCTTCCACAGCTTCGGGAATCGCTCAGCCACTTCGGCCACTTGCGAGTCAATCCGGAACTACCCTCGACAAAGATCAAGCAGAAACGATTGTTGCTGACAAACGCATAACTCTTCCAGAACAACAGCACACGCTGCCGGCTCCACAAAAATCAAAGCGCTATGCAGTGATTGCGCTGGTTGCTTTTGCAGTCGTAGCCTTTGGCTGGTTTGTTCTTCAAAGTTTGAATCAGCGTTGGGCCAGAAAGCAGATCCCACAGATCCAAGCGTTGAGCAAAGCAGGCCGAAACTTTGAGGCCTTCGATCTGGCGGTAAAAACCCAGCAGTACATTCCCGATGACCCGACTATCGAGCAGCTCAGGCCCACTATCTCAGATAGCCTTTCCGTAACTTCCGATCCCGTTGGTGCTCAGGTTTATTTGAAGCGCTTCACCTCAGATTCGACTGCCACTCGTCAGCTGATCGGCCAAACTCCGATCGCTAATCTGCGAATCGCTCGTGGCCAGTACATCCTCTATGTAGAGAAGGAAGGTTACGCTCCCATTGCGCAGACCGTATCCGGCACCCTACTTCGCGCAGGCGGCTCTGTGGTGACACCCCCTCCGATCAAAGTAGATATGAAACTGATCGCTGCAGACAAAGTGCCTCCCCGAATGACTCCAGTCAGTGGTGGCGACTATCGTCTGGTGGCCTGGGCGCGGCCAACCGATGAGCGAATTCATCTCGACGATTACTTTATCGACAAGTATGAGGTCAGTAATCAGGAGTACAAGGAGTTCATCAATGGGGGCGGTTACCTAAAGAAGCAGTATTGGAAATATCCATTCGTTAAGGATGGTAAGACGCTCACCTGGGAACAGGCGATGGAGGAATTCAAAGACCGCACCGGATTGCCTGGTCCACGTAGCTGGTCCAATCAGGGCTTTGCTGAAGGCAGAGGAAACTATCCGGTAACCGATGTTTCCTGGTATGAGGCGGCGGCGTATGCGGCGTTTCGTGGGAAGCAATTGCCCACGATCTTTCAATGGGAAAAGGCAGGTCGGAATGGAACTGTCGCGTCGCTCACCAACTACATGCCATGGGGAGTGTTCTATCCCGGGGACACCTTGGACCAGCGAGCAAACTTCGGTGGTGATGGAACCTAGCCAGTAGACAGCGGAGAGTTTGGAATTAGCCCTTTCGGTGCCTTCAACATGGCGGGGAACGTCTCTGAATGGTGCTTGAATGAAACATCGGAAGGGTTTCTATCGGCAGGTGGAGCGTGGGGTGATCCCGTATATTCATTTGCTAACTACGGTGGCTTCCCTGGTTTTTTCTCTTCTGAGAAGCGTGGTTTCAGATGTGCTCTCTCTACTGGCGAGGCCCAGGGCAACATAACGATAAAGATTCAAGACGAAGTCCCCGTCTATGCTCGCACAAGCGATGCGGATTTTAATAAATGGCATCACGCTTACGACTACGAGAAGGGACCACTTGATCCACAAATCGAGAAGCAGGAGACACCCGAGTGGACGCGCGAGCGCATCACGTTCAATGGTGCTGATGGTGAACGGGCAATAGCTTATCTTTATTTGCCAAAGAATTTTCCTGGACCTTTTCAGGTGATTCACTATCTCCCACCTGGTGATGTGGAAAATGGGCAGCGGTCAGCAACTCAGGCGGCCGAACATCTCCTAGGCGCTCAAGTTAAATTAGGTCGCGCGGTATTTGTTGTAATCATCAAAGGCTACATCGAGCGTCTGCTGCCGGAAGGGTATGTCGAGCCCGATCCAACCAAAGCAGAGTATCGCGACAAGATCGTCAACTGGATAACCGATCTGCGTCGGGCTTTGGATTATCTGGAGACGAGAAAGGACATCGACTCGAAGAAGATCGCACTTTTCGGTGTCAGCTCGGGAGCGCGTGTTGGATTGATCCAGGCGGCAGTTGAGCAAAGATACGCGGCAGTCTTTCTGGCGGGTTCGGGCTTACGGAAGGCCTACGTGCAGAATATCGCCGAAGCTAACACGATAAACTTCGCGTCGCATATTCGTGGACCGATTATGTTACTTCATGGCAAGTACGACGAAAATCTGTCGTTGAAACGCGAGGCAGAGCCACTGTTCAAGATCCTTCCGGAACCAAAGCAAATGGTTACTTACGAGGGCGGCCACGTCCCACCTTTAGAACTGCTGGTGAAAACGATGAATGGTTTTTTCGATCAAACTATGGGACCAGTGAAGCGCGAGTGATCCCATGCAAGGAAGTGCATGGATAGTTCAAGTCCTTTCGAGGAATGATGCTACAAAAGTTTCTCCGCGCGCGAAGCGCGCAGGAAGGGAAGGGCGGCTTCTAGTAGAAAGGACTTGAACAATCCACGGACTGCCGTCCGTGGGATTTGTCTAAGTTACACTCGCTTCAACTATCGGAGAGATCGAAACGCCTCACGACCGTCATCAAAAAGAAGTTTCGGCTGCTCCCACGCGGCGAAGTGGATGCCTTTGTCATGCTTGTTGTAGTGAATGAGTTTAAGCGCGCTCTGCCCAACTCCGCTTAGCCTGATGGAGTTCTTCGGCAAATGCGCTCACAGCCACAGGTATGGCGACTCCTTTGGGAACAAAAACGTCAACCTTATTCTCCCAATAGAGGCGCGCGGATGAAACACCCGTATTCGTCAGCCAGTTAGGACACAACCAAAAATCGAAAATGAATGTAGCGATTCAGGGTTGTAACAGAGACGAAAAGTAACCCAACACCTCGTCAACCAGGCGCTCATGCCCTTTTCCTTCTACCTGGGTGATAGAGACGTTCTTGTACCCGTGAGACTCTGCCACTCTTACGGCGTTTTGCATTTGCTTGTAGATCGGATGACCAGGTGAGCACAAGTCATCCTTGGTCCCAATGAGATTTCGAATGGGTAGCGTTGTCCTTTGCGACGCCGACGAAATGTGTTGTTCATCTACCCATCTGCCGGCATAGTTTGGACAGACAAGCGCCGCACCGCGCACGACTTCAGGATGGTTGAACAGTACTCCCCAAACTGTATGACCACCGGCTTCAAAACCCGTGACGAAAAACTTGTCTTCTCCGCCATACTGCTTGACGACATCCTGCATGATTGCAGTGATCCCATCCATATCGAACTTAAAGTCACCAGACTTCTGAATCTGTCCCCACACTGCGTCCGAGTAATGGTAGGTCGGCACGTTCCGATAGCCAGCCCCACCATTTGTAACAACCAGCGGAGTAACTACGATGAATGGTTGATGCTGTCGCGCCTTAGCAAAGGCAGCAGCAGCGTCGAGAAACTCGCGATCTGCGCTTTCGATAACAACAACGACAGGCCACTTCCTTCCGGTGGTCCAACCTTCTGGTAGCGATAGATAGTATTGAATCGGATGAGTGGAGGCAGTTTTCAGCTGCGGTTGTTCAGCCCTTTTTGCACACGCAGGCGAGGAACACATGACTGCGAGCAGGGTGGTGAGCACCCACGTCAGCACTGCTGATCCCGACGCAAATATAAAAACCGGCATAGTTTTCCTTCTCGCCCGTGGATCCACTTCGAGTTGATCTGTCATGGAAATCAGTTCATAACCGAACGACATTGCATGCTCAGGACTATGGCGAGCAATGAAGATGATAATGCCGTGAAGGTCGTCGCGAGCTGCGGGGAGACCAGATTAAGTTATAAGCCATGAGGCAAGTTGCTTTTTGATTTCTACGTGAGGAATGCCTTCGCCCCTGTCAGAGTTCATCGAGACCTTTTTGGACTGCCGCAATTAACTTAATGCGTTCCGCAATCTCGTCTAACGTACAGTCGTCCGGCGAGGCGCGAATGGTCTCGAGTATGATTTCTTTCTCAGTCATGTAGCAATCATGAGATTCGGGCCTACAGTTTGTACAAGCGCCATTCCGCAGCAGTTCAAACCCCGAACTTTCTTACGTGACAATCACTCTTCTAATCGCCTGAGCTTCTCAATGATCAACTCATGCTCGGCCAGGTACTCGTAATGAGACTCCACGTCAGCCAGATTATCGTCGCTTTTCCCTTTCGCATCCAGCGTACAACTTCGCGATCGTATCTCTCTTCAGCAGGTGTACGGTCTTCAATAATCTCGTTGGCTCGATGTAGGTTTTCCAACAGACTCACTTCTGGGTTCTCCGATGAATTGCTAATTAATCGTCTCGCCTGTGAACCTGTCTCGGCTGCGCCAAAACGGACACTGTGGGCACGACTCGCCGTCAGGATAGTCAATGCCTTCTTCGTGTGGGCATCCGATGATTCGATCAACCATCGAGACCGAAAGCACGCCGTGCTGCTTTATAAAGGCCTGAATCTCAGCTTCGATGTTAGGCATGGACCGTATATCGGCATCTTCTGAATACCATCGCCGCATCTCAGGTTTCGCGCCTTCGTGGCTGATGATACCTATGGCGAGTTTGTTCGCGCGTCGATCGTCGGGACCATAAAAGGCAACGGTGGCGACCGGAAACCCGCGAAAGCCTTTGCGAGCTCGTTTGACGAGAGGATTGTTAGAGCGTGACTTAATTTTCATAGTGAATCCGTTGAGTGGATGACGATCTACGATGTCAATGCACTGCTTCCGGCGCCATGCAAGTAAAGATAAAGAACAAGTTCCAGCTATAGTAGCAAACCGCTTAGAAGTCTTTCCTCCGGGGAGGAACATGTTTCTAGCCCTGTGCACTCCCCGATTCTCTTCGCTCTCTGCGGAATCGGCGTAATCTGTGGATGCGCGAACATCTCGAAGGGAGTTAGATCTTTTGGGTTTACGGCTTGAGGTGTTTATCGAACCAAGCAATGACGCGTTTCTGGACGTCGAGTTGATGTGCATATTCCTGAATGCTATGTCCCTCTCGCGGATAAACCACCAACTCCGTTTCCACCCCCACGTCTTTTAGCGCGCGATAGAATTCATAGGCCTGGCCAACCGGTACACCGCCATCGTTGATTCCATGTAACAAGAGCGTAGGGGTGCGGCAATTTCGAATGAGTGTAATAGGTGAATCATCGTCATACGACTTGCGGTTGTAATAGGGGCTCTCCGGGTTAGCGACTCGCATGCCAGCGTGGAGGTATGACGTGCCGTACAAACTGAACATGTCTGAGTGTCCGGCCAGGGCAACCGCAGCCTTAAACCTCGTAGTGCGTGTGATTGCATATTCAGTCATGAAACCGCCATTGCTCCAGCCGCCGATGCCGAGCCGATTTGGATCGGCGATTTTTTGTTCAACAAGATAATCCACGCCGTCCATCAAGTCCTGGAACGACCTTCTTCCCCAGTACCCTATCTCTGCATGCAGTCGCGATGTTTCGCCAGTTACACCTCGAGTGTTTGGAAGAAAGACTACATAGCCATTCGAGGCCAGGAGTTGTCCCCAGGCCCACCATTTCGCATGCACGCCAACCCACCAGGGTGTGTCGCCTGGATGAGTATTAACAATGGTTGGATAGAGTTTTCCTGCCTTGTAACCTGGTGGGGTGATTAGTACGCCTCGTCGGATCAATCCGTCCTTAGAGTTTTTCCATTCTACTTCGCGCACTTTTCCCAGCCGCCAGGACTTTATTTGAGGATTGAAGTCGGTAATCTTGAGAGGCGGCGCATCTTTGGTCCACACCCAGATATCGCTCGCTGATTCCGATGTTTGGGCCGTATAGAGAATCGTCTGTCCGTTTGTACTAAAACTCCAATCCCATTGCGACCCGATGTAGTCAGCGAGTTTCCGTATGGCTGCGGTAGTGGTATCAATGGTCAAGAGGGCCTGGCGCGTACCTTCCATGCTTTGGGCCAAGACGTGCTCGGAGTCAGCCATCCACTCCAGAGCGTAAACGGTCCCGGAATAATCTTTCATGAGCGGACGCACAGTACCTCCGCTCGCAGCAACGACTGAGATCCAGAAAGCAGAATCCCTGGTCGGTGGGCCCTCAACAAATATGATCGAGCGACCGTCGGGGGACCATCTAAGCTGTCCTGAAATCGGTGAGACGTTGGTGCTGAGAGTTCGCGCAACGTCACCCGTTGATCGATTTACCACTACCAGGGAAAGC
>DATEXA010000092.1:0-1707 GCA_035257465.1 Pyrinomonadaceae bacterium
ATCACCGTACCCCTGAAGACTATAGACAGCGTTCTCGAGGACACTCAAAGCTTGCCGAATTGTGTGCTCGTCGATATTGAGGGCTGGGAGATCGCGGCGCTTTTGGGCGCTCCTCGGTTGCTAGCGGCTGAGCCATTTCCGATGCTGATCATCGAACTTCACCCTGATGCTTGGGCATGGTCCGGCCACTCGCGACACGATCTTGAAGCTCTTCTGAAGCGCTATAGCCTATACATCGCGCCATTATCGGGGCAACACGATCCACTGTCACAATATGGTCAAGTCATCATCACTCGGTGAACCGCCTAGCCAATCGATGAGCCAACTCCGAAAGTTTTCGCGAGCAGGCTGGCCCCATTTTGAAAGTGAGTTCAGCGTGTTGGTCCCGATACCCGCCGGGGTTTATCTCCGCCTGGTTAGCCGGGAGTCCGGTATGCTGAGAAGTATCGTCTCAAACTTTTACCGCGACCTGCGGGTCGTTCGTGAACTGCAGGCGGTCGTGCTTTAGCATCAGAAAAATAACGGCTTCGGTTTTGCGCGCGCGCTTACCATCGCCCGTCGCTTTTGATCTTAGACGAAGCAACAAGCGCGCTGGGATATGCCGACGGAAGCAAAGCTGCTTGAGGCATTGCGCAGCCTTGCTGGCAAACTCACGATGGTCGTGGCCGCTCACCGCTAGAGTGCGGCGGCCGCGTGCGACCAGTTGATTGACCTGCGTAACGAACACAAAGTAAATGCGACGGTGTTCGTCTATTTCAATGGCAGATTTGCTTGTTTTTTGGTTTATGGTTTTGAATCATCGCGTCGCGATTCAAACGTCGGATAAGGTCCAAATTCAATGCGTTTGGTCAGAGCTAGAAAAAGGAAACTCACCCCGCATGGTCCTATGCAAGTGTGTTAACAGGTCACAACCCACGCAGCGATTACCTCGTGCCTGTGCTTTCTCTCTTCCGCAGGTGTTGGCGTAGCCCATTTTCAACGTACTAAGGCGCTTTGTCTGTAACCGAGCAAAACGACAATGGACCGCGTGAGGCTTCCCGGAACTGATATTGAGATTTCTGCGCTGTGCCTCGGAGTGGCTCAGATCGGTGTCCGCCAGACAGAGATTGAGGCGCACCGTCTATTGGACTACTGGATCCAAAGCGGAGGAAATGCCATTGATACCGCAAGGGTGTATTCGGACTGGGTCCCTGGAGAGAAGCATCGGAGCGAACGGATTGTAGGCGATTGGCTCAAAGCTACGGGGGTTCGGGAGCAGATTGTATTGGCCACAAAGGCCGGACATCCTCTCTTCGACAATAGCTGGCGAGTGAGGCTTTCACCTTCGGAGTTACGGCAAGATTTGGAAGGCAGTCTGGAGACGCTTGGAACAGATTACATCGACGTGTGGTTTTTGCACCGCGATGACGAGAGCATTCCTGTAGAGGAGATCATAGACAGCTGTGACACCTTTGTTTGTGACGGGCGGGTCAAAGCCCTCGGCGCAGCCAACTGGACGGCGAGGCGAATTCGCAAAGCGAACGACTACGCATCCCGAACAGGCAAGCCCGGGTTCGTGGCCACACAATTGTTCTGGAATCTCGGCAGTCGTCACTATCGAGGACTCGAATCGAGTCTACGATCGATGGATGATGATGCAGAGCAACTGCACGAAGCAGCCAATTTAGTGGCGATGCGTTATTCTTCACAAGCTGGTGGTTTTTTCAG
>DATEXA010000093.1:0-8761 GCA_035257465.1 Pyrinomonadaceae bacterium
CTTCGGCAACCTGCCAACAAACGTAGCTGACCAGTTAGGTTTTGGCGAACGGCAGGGTGCTGACTCGGACCAGCCGGGACTGCAAAGCCGGGTTGTACTGCAGTGGCAACTGGACAAAGCGGACGGCGTGGCGCCGGCCGAGTTCATTGCCAGTTACGAACACGCCCGCCGCAGCGCTATCGTGACTGCGGCGAGTGTACCTGCTCAGTTTAGCGCTGCCTTCCCGAGCGGCGTTGAGGTGAGTAGCGACAGCAACCGCCTATAGCGCCGAGTTTCAACTGCCAACGCGCTTCGTGACACTTGTTGGAAAATATTACTCGGGCTCCGACCTGCGCTTCTTTTTCGGTGGCCAGCTCCTGTCTAATTTCAATGATACTGCCGGACTTACGTCGACCGTCACAGTTCCTTCAATCGACGGCGGGTCGACGGTCGTGTTTGGACTCTTGGATGGAGTTCCGACTGTAGCGCCGCAACGGCCCGTTCGTGGAGCCGGTGGATTCGCTCAACTAGGCTTCCCGATTTCGCGTTGGATTGATGCCGACCCGAAAGGCCGAAACGCAGGTTGGTCCGCCTTTGTTTCTTATGGTTTTGACGAAGCGCGGCAACGGGACGCAAGACGATTCTCTCCAGTTCGCGGCAGGAGCGATCTCTTTTCCGGAAACATTCAATACAAACTGAACTCCTGGGTGACGTTTGCTTTCGAGCAGGGATACTACCGCACGCGAGCAGCTAATCGCTCCGTGTTGGATTTCGGTGGGCTGCCGCTGTTTCGTGGAGTACCTAGCTACACGACCCACAATGTGCGGTCGGAGTTCGCGACCATTTTCAATTTCTGACATGCAATCACTTGACGATCTGCTGAGCGAATATGAAGTGATTTACGGAGACGTGTGTCCAGGCCAACTGCTCGCGATTCGGATCGCAGTTTTGGGATGTCACCTCGTCGGTCTGGAGAATCCACGTGTCGCGAACGAAAAGAACTTGATTGCCTGGGTGGAGATCGACCGGTGGCTCGCCGATGCCGTAGAAGCTGTGACCGGCGCAAGATTGGGAAAACGAAACTTGAAGTTCCTCGACTATGGCAAGCTGGCCGCAACCTTTCTTAACGTACGGACCGGCGAGGCCGTGCGCATAGTGGCGCTTGGATCGTCGCGTCGTTTGGCTGACGAGCGATATCCGGAAATCGAGAGCAAATATGCTCGCCAAATGCGGTTCTATCGCGAAGCCAAGGACGAAGAGTTGTTTGCAGTTAAAGCTGTAGCCCAAGGGCTGAACGAGATGGATGCTCCAGGTCACCCGCGATCTCGCGTTATCTGTGTGCACTGCGGCGAAGAAGTGAACGACGGACGCGAGATCGTAGCTCGTGATTTAGGCACGCTTTGCCGACCGTGTGCGTTCGGTGCCCGGTCAATGGCTCAGCATTTAGCAGAAACTGAATAGATGTATGAAATGATCATCGTCGGGGATCCACTTGTTCAATCCTGCGAAAGGAACGAAGCCATCTTTCCTAACTCGATGCGAGATCGAGCAAGCTGAAGACATTCTGAGCAAAATTGGGAAAGACCCTTTTCACCTCACCAAATAGAGTGATGGGCAGCATTGAGTGCAATGAGAATTTGATTAGGTCGGCATCAATGTGTTGTCGCGGGCTTGAGTTCAGAAAGGAAAGGCCTATGAGCAATCAAAGCCAGGCATTAACCGAAGGTGACCGAAAAGTTTTCCACGAGCTCTACCAGGAACATCATCGCCGCGTCTTTTCTATTTGTCTTCGCATGACCGAAAATGTTCCAGAGGCTGAAGACCTCACTCAAGATGTTTTCATTCAGCTGTTTCGCACCATCGGAAGTTTTCGTGGCGAATCTGCTTTCACAACCTGGCTCCATCGTTTAACTGTCAATCTAGTACTAATGCATTTTCGAAAGCGCAAAGTTCGACCTGAACTAACGACGGGCGGGGAACTGCCAGTCCAGCCAGTAGCGGGCACGGGAGATCCGACACGAATGAGGGTAGTAGATCGCATTCTGTTATCTGAAGTAATTGCGAAACTACCTGACGGATATCGCGAAGCGATTATCCTGCACGACATAGAAGGAATGCAGCATAGTGAGATTGCCGAAATGAGAGGTAGATCTGTTGGGACCTCGAAATCGCAGTTGCATAAAGCACGAGCGCTGTTACGCGCATTGATGACCCGAGCCGATTGCGGTCAGCGAGATGCTACGCACTCTCTCACGTCTACTGCTTGAGACTTTACTGGTGAAGAGCGCTCGTCTTCAGTTGTTCGCTCAACCGTATGATCAAGTTAAGATCGCTCCGCGCTTTTAAAGCATTCTGAGCTTCGACCACGTTCGGGTGTTTGAAGAGTGGATTGCTTACGAAACTCATGATGCGGCCGTCAAGCACCATTAAAGCGGCTTGCAGCCCAGCGTCCGCGTCCTCAAGTTTCTGATTTTTCAGCTTGTCATCAACTAACGGAAGCACCAGGATTGCATTGAGTCGCACGGCCCGCTTATTGATTTCCGCGGTTGTCGCCGCAATCAGCTTGCGATCCACGTTACCTTTGACAAAGACGGTTTGCATCATTTCGTTATTGATAAGTTGAAGGCGTGTGAAGTCCTCCCTGATCTGGGCGAACGATGATACCTGTTCTTTTTTGAAATGTTTGTTTACTTCATCCGGGATATGAGCTAGAGCCCACTCTCGAGCCTGAATATCGCTCTGGCCCGGGCTGCCGGGATGAATGGTGGATCTGACCTGCGCAGAAAGTGGTGCTACCAGTCCTAATAATAAGAGAACCTTAAGTGCTGAAGAGCGGACTCTCATAGGCTGAAGTCCTTTCGAGATGTTGGCCGTTAGGGACTGAATGACTTCGAATTGACGCGATGTGATCGTGCGGCCAATGTAGTAGCGCTTAATCAACCTGTCAAGAAAATCGGGAAAGAGAAAACAGGGATTCAGGTAGTGGTGGGCGTGTCCGACGGAAGAGGCAAGTGTTACTAACTAATTTGCAATTGAGTGGGCTTTAGGGCAACGGGCTCTGAAATTAGTTAAAGCTGATAGCAGGCAGACTTTCAGCATTCAAGAAAAAGAGAGGTAGCCGTTTGTCGACTACCTCCCAAAGCGAGTTGCGCCAAATCTCTAAGGCCGATTAAAAATTGAATCTCACGGCCAACTGAACGAGACGCGGGTGACTGCTAAACACGTGCGACGGAACGTTGAAGTCCGTCTGGCCCACAGTGTTGATCTGACTCACACCGGTAGTCGTGATTGGTTCTACACCATTGACCGAACCCGGAACGTATTGCGCATGATTGAAGACGTTATAGAAGTCTCCGCGCAATTGGATCTTCTTACTGCCTTCACCAATCGCAAAGCTCTTGAAGACCGAGAAATCCACATTCTGAATCGCTGGCAACAGGAGTGTATTTCGACCCGAGTTCGCCAGCGCACCCAGACCAGCCTGAATGTACTGAGCTCCTGGATTCGCAGCCAGATAGCCCACAATTCTCTGATCGTCAGGCGTTGCACAGCTTCCATCCGAATTGAATGACGGACAGCTTCTCATCAAAGATGTCACCAGACTTGACGTGTTAGCCACGCCATTGGGATTGACGATCGAGCGATCCGCAGCGGGGTCGCCGTTCAAATTCGAGTCAATGTTGCTCAACACGGTTGCTTTCTCACCTGATTCGAAGCTCACCGTTGCCGCAAGGCTCACGCCACCAAGAAAAGTCCGCGCCCAGTGGTTATTGCTATCTTTGTAAAATGGTAGATCGTAAAGAGCCGAAGCGGCGAAGCGATGACGATGGTCAAGCGCTGAATCAGCCTTCTCTGCCACCATGTTCTGAAAATCCTGAGACCGCCTTGGCGTAAGCACCGTGCTAAAAACCTCGGCGGTACTGTCATCGATCAAGTGACTCCATGTATACGCCCCCGTGAACTGGAGGCCGCTGCTCAACCGCTTGGTGAGAGAGGCCGATCCGGAGTGATAACTTGAATTACCATCCGCCAAAAAAGTGGCGATAGGCGACGTAAATCCGGCGGCCGCGAATTCCGGAAGAATGTTCGATCGTGCCTGAATGTCAGCCAGGCTTGTTGACAGACTATCGATGGTCTCCTGCGATGGTGCTGACATAAACGTCGGCAGAGAACCGCCTGGCCCATCAAAGACTCGGTTCTGAATGTTGATTCGATTCTGAGTCGGCAGATGAACGCCGCGGCTCCCCAGGTACCGCACTTCCACCGCCAGATTCTTGCAAAACTCGCGCTGGTAAGTTAGTCCCCATGACAGCGAGGATGGAACCTGCTGATCGGGAATGAAGGCGGACGTTGCAGCGCGCGCCGCAGTCGGGTCCGTAGTTGCACCCGGAAGTACATTTGGCGGGATACCTCCACTTGCCAGAAAGTTTGGCGTCACCAATGGAGTTCCAGGGAAGTTGGTACCCACATCAATTGTCTGATTAAACTGCGGTGGCAATGACAGAATGTAGAGGTTGTCGACAATTGTGTCATAGGCCATTGCGAAGCTCGCACGAATCGAACTTTGATCCGGACCACCGAAAATTCGATGCAGCACTCCCGTTTGGAAATTCGGTGCATACGCCAGGCCGACGCGCGACGCAAAATTCTTCTTCTGTGCTTTGGGCTCGTTGAATTCGAGCAAACCGGGCACTGATGCAATCGAGTTGAGCGTCTGTTGCCTCGCCGTCAACGGGACCTGTTGGTAGACGTAGTTCAACCCAAGGTTAAGAGTGAAATTCGGTCTTACCTTCCAGTCGTCCTGCACAAACCCGTAGAAGATGTGTTGGTTGCCAAAGTAATTGGAAACCCCTACGGTCCGCTCGCCAAAGCTCGGCTGGACATCGCGCAAAAAGAGATCGAGATTTGGATAGTCGTACTCACCGCGCTGGCGCTGGACAAACGACTGCGGCGAAATGATGTTGCGCCAATCCACACCAAACTTCAGCGAGTGCCTGCCCATCGTGTAAGTCGCCTGATCAACGATTTGGTAACTGTTCTCAATCGTAAACTGAGGCGCATTTGGGTCTGGCCCAATTGATATTCCCAGATCGTCCAGACCAACATTTGGGAATTGGTCTAATCCGGGAAAGGTGACATTCGGAACCGGAATGTGTTGCACATAACGCCGGTAGGCCAAACGTGTTTCATTGGTTAGCTTGGGCGTGAAGTTGTGAATTAATGTGTAAGAGAACAACCGGCCATCTGTTTGAATGGGCGCAAAAAACTCCGGGAATGTGGCCGTATTGTCGATCGTGTGTTGGCGGTTGTAGATGAAGCGCGAGTGATGCACGGTCTTGCTGCTCTGATTAAAATCCAGATTGAAGACGACGTTGCGGTTATTCTGGAAATTCGGCGCGGCAAAGGAGATGTTTCCTATCGGCACGTTAAGCTGGCTACCACTCGGGCAGGCCCCTGAGGCATCGCGCGAAACGCCGCAAATAGGGATCGTCCCAGCGTTGTTGATTGGAGCTAAAGGAACGAACTGCGTAAGAACTGCCAGGTTTGTTGGCGACAGACCAGAGAGTCCTTGAAGCGTTGCAAGTCCCGCGGCAGTCGGAGCAGAGACGTTGCCGGGCGATGATGCCTGGCCCAAGCCATAATTCTCAAACTCGAAAAAGAAAAAGAGTCTATTCTTCCCGCTCCAGTGATAGACAGGTTTTCCATCTTCTCCGAAACGGGGAATGTAGACTGGACCGCTAATGTTGCCTCCATAACGATTGAAATCAAACCGAGGATTTGTTTCACGAGTAACGCCAGCCAGCGTCTGCAGATTATCCAGACTGTTTAATTTCTTGTTCCGGAAGTACTCGAACGCCGTACCATGAAAGTCATTGCCGCCTGACTTGGTGACTGTAATGAACTGCCCGCCTGTGGAACGTGCAAATTCCGCAGACGCCTGGTTAGTTAAGACGTTGAACTCGGCTACTGATTCGGGAGAAATATAGATCTGCGGGCCCGAAACTGTTTTGTCGTTATTGTCAATGCCATCAACGATAAAATCGTTGTCGCGTGGTCGTTGACCACCTACCGAACCGCCAGTCCCCAAACCTACGCCGCCGGAACTCACGACATTGGGTGAAATCAAAGCCAGGTTGTAAATGCCACCGTTGGCTGTGCCGCTTACCTGGCCTGTCTGTGCAAGATCCACCACCTGCCGCGAGCTGAAATTCTTTGACAGATTGAGCGTGGTTGAATCAACCAACTCGTTGCCTCCGGCCGAGATATCCACTGACGCCGTAGCTTCGCCGGGCTGAAGAACAGCGGAAACGTCGGTAATGTTATTCAACTTCACCACTACATCGCTTACGTTGAGCGGACTAAAGTTCGAGCCCGACGGCGGCTGCACTGTTATGGTGTAGGTGCCAGTCAGTAGATTGTTGAATTGGAATTCTCCGGCACTGCCGCTTTCGGCAGTTTGTGATGTATTTGTCTTAGGATCCGTGATCGTAACTGACGCGCCAGGTACGACTGCCCCCGTTTGATCTTTGACCACACCTCTCACTGTGCCGGTAGTAACCTGCGCATGCAGCGAGATTCCGCAGGCCAGCACTAAAATAGTCATTGCTGCCTGCACCAGATGACGAAATTTACATAGATTCTCAATCATAGATCTCACCCTTCTGAAATGTATCTCTTGCCTGCTTGACGTGAATCAGCCGCTCGACCAGGAACTAAAGCGACGAGCGTAGTCCGCAGCTACAATTAGAATTAGAATCGGGGAGATCTTTTCGTGGGTGATTTTGGAGAAGAGTGAGAGCCTGGTCTTACGATCTTTTGCGCGAAATACTTGTTTATTGCTGTGATGAGTAATGAGAGAAGAAGTGCTGGCCACAGATGAACACTGCTAAGAGAAATCAGACAAGCTGAATAGTTGAGAAATCTATGAGGGCCCTCCGCGTTGGTGCCCTGCATGCGAATCCCTTCCTTGCTTTCTCATTGCGAGTCCGCTCCAAGCGCGTGTTAGCCCGCGGGTGTGGACTTGAGCCGCTCGATCACATTCACTAAACCAAGACTAACCGCCAAATCCAACGCTGATTCACCAGCCTGGTTTCTGACATCTGCCTCGATTCCAAGCCGCAACAACTCTTCGACTTCGGCTACTGACGGAGATCCTGCTACCTTGCGCATCAATATTGTGTTCCCCTCGTAATCCTTGGCCTTGGTGTCTGCTCCTGCCGCAACCAAACTCGCAAAGACCTGCGAGCTCACTTCAGCAAAGAAGAGAGCTGTTCGGCCTTCGTCATCACGTGCATTCACCTGCGCTCCTTGATTGATCAGCAACTCTACCATCTCCGCATTACCTGACCTCGCGGCCAGTATGATGGCAGCTTCATCATGTTCTTCGTTTCTCGCATCGACGTTTGCACCCATATCTAAAAGACGACGGACTTCATCCTTATTGCGCATACAAACAGCATCCAAGAAACCACGGTTTAGCTTTCGCCATTTCTTACTCATCATGCGTACGTCTAGCGGGCTAACGATGGCCTTCAGCTGCGGTGCGCGATCAGCATTCAAGTTGAGGGAAACAAGGCTACTTGAGAGACTGGCTATCGCGCCGTCAGCTGCAAGGCTTTGTTGGATTGCGCTTGCGAGAAACAGATGCTCAAGAAACTATCTCACAATGCGGAAGGTTCTCATGAAGTAGCTTCACACCTTGCGCGGTTATTCCGAGACAGAATCCGATGTCTAACCAACGCAGCTTGCGAAGGCCACAAAGCTCAGCGAGGCCTTCATCAGTGATGTCATCGCTCCATTCCAAATCCAACTCCTCAAGAGAAGTCATTCTTCCCAATGTCTTCAGGCCGACATCTGAAATGAATGAATTACCATCCTGAATTAATCTTCTCAACTTCTCCAAGCGAGACAGCACTTGGATCTTTGCATCGTCTGGGCGTTTGACGAAGATGGCTTCCGTATTGAGCGGAAGCGCGCTGATCTGATCGAGAGATTCGACATGAACTAGTTCTTCTACAGATTTTTGTAGCTCTTCGTCCGTCATAATCTTGATCCGATAATCAGCGGAGCAATCCAACGCTGCGCTTGAGCGGCTCGCCCACGCAACTACGAATAAAGGCTACTCACCGGCGAGTCCGCTCCAAGCGCGTGTTATATTGCGCCGCAGAATATTTGATTCCTCATCGCTATTTCTTCCCGAAGAGCTTGAAGAATAATTCTTCGGATCGCCGAGCACCTTCCTCGCTTAGCATTACCGATTTCGCCTTACTCTTCGGGTCGCTGATCAGACCTTCCTCATGCAATCGATTGAGCGCATCCCAATCATGACCTTTCCAAGCGCGCACGAGGCCACTTTCAGTGAAGGATGTCAGATAAAGCAATGCCAGAACCGCCTCATCAATTCTTTTCTCATCGGATTCCATTGCGTGGGTGAGTATCCATCTTGGCCCAATTCACTGTCAACGATGAGAAACTCGAAAGGAACTAGAAGCAATATAACGCGGCGCTTGAGCGGCTCGCCCACGCAACTTAATAGAGAAGCCCCATGGCGAGTCCGCTCCAAGCGCCTGTTCGGCGCGGCGGTCAAGCGGATCGCCGCACGAAAAAAGCTGATGTCCACGCGCCCAAGACACATAAGATGCATATAAGGAACGGCATGAAGAATAAAGCGAACGCAAATTCGTAGTGATTAACGCCCGTAACGATAATGGTCCAGATTACAACGAGCACGGACATTAAAATGCCCGTCTCCAGCCCGAGAAACGCACCGGCCGCCATGCTA
>DATEXA010000094.1:0-2728 GCA_035257465.1 Pyrinomonadaceae bacterium
AGTGGCACAGACTGAAGTCTGTGCCACTTCTAAGAGCACAACCTTAAGTCTCCAACGCAGAAGGGGCCCGCTTGAGGCAATCCATTTTTTATTTGTTCAGTTGTGAAGCGCCGAGTCGGGACAAGATCGTAAGGCACCGGCACAACGGGTGAGCCCGGTTCGATAACACCTTCGGCAAGAATCCGCACCTGAGCTCGAGACACGAGTGGCACGTTCATCGTCAGTTCAAACACTTCTGCCATCAACTCATGGCACCACACCGGCAATGTAAACATCAACGGCTTTTTACCTAGCACCTCGGCGACACGTCGCACAGCCTCTTTCAGATAAATCTCTTCCGCACCCAGTAGCGCGATGGTTTGCCGTTTCAAGCGTCCATCAATCAAAGCCGCACGCATGACGTGAACGAGATCCTCAACAGCAAGCGGTCGCACTGTTTTGTTCTTCAGTCCAACAAGAGCGAAGATCGGAAAAGTGTGTAGCGCATGACTCAAATGATCGAGCATGTGATCGCCACGACCATAAACGACGCCGGCTTTTATCACTGTGTAGTCGATTCCGGAGTTGCGGACGATCTCTTCGGCTTTCCACTTTGACTCATGATATGGAGAACCACAGTTTGGACGAGCGCGAAGAAAACTCATCAGTAGGATCTTTTTCACACCGGTGGCCTTTGCCGCTTCAACCACATTTCTCGTACCTTCGACGTGGACACGCTGATAATTCTGATTACCGATCTCACGATTGATGCCGGCACAATGTGCAACCGTATCGCAACCTTTAAAGCTATCGATTAATCGCGAGACATCTGACAATCCGCAGGAAATTGATCTCACGCCTTCGTTTGACTGTTGCCTTCGATCGATTGAAACAATTTCATATCCTTCGCTTGCCAGTCGATTTATTAAGTGGTTGCCGATGAATCCGGTTCCACCGGTAATTGCGATTCTCATTTTTCACCTCTTTCAGCATCATCGCCGAAGTCTTGGGCGGCATCGCGCAACTCCTCAACGAGTCGCAGCGCCTGCTTTCTTACAGGTCGCATGAACGGATTACTCGCGAGTGAAATCAGCTTGTCGAGCAGGTCCACAGTGTGATCCACGAGTCGATAAGTGCGCCGGTGTTTTGGTGATGGATCGTGGATCCAGAACAAAATAATTCCCATGTGGTAGACCCAGAGCAAGTAAGGAAGTTCGGCGAGCAGATCTTTCGGTATTCGCGCCCTTGAGCCTTCGATGACTTGTGCAAACAATTGAGTGCTTTCCTGACGCACAGTATCTGACTCGTCAGAAAATGGATTGAGTGGACTCTGTGGATGCGCAGCAGTCTTGAAAAGCGCTGCCGCAAACTCGTGATATGGCTCAATGGTTTCAATCTTCAAGCGCATGACTGTCAGCAAACGTGCTCTCAACGTGCGCTCTTTTTCCAGGGCTGGAACTGAGGCGGCGAGGTGTAGTTCATGAGTGCGATGGTAAAAGGCCTGGATGAGATGTTCCTTCGAAGGAAAGTAGTAATAAGCATTGCCAAGCGAGAGATTGGCTTTTTCGGCGATCGCTCGCATGGTTGTTTGCTCGTAACCACGTTTCTGAAACATCTCCAGGGCCGTTTCGAGAATCAGCGCTTTCGTCTGATCTCCTTTCTGAGTCTTCGCTGATTTCTTTTTTCGCATCGCACTCATGAATTCAATTCCTCTTTGTAGGGGTGGTCACCCCGTGGCCACCCCCGGGTTGAATGGGCCGCCATCTTTGGGTTAACGCGGGGTCCTACGAAGTTCCGATCACCCGCGATATCTGATACCGGTTCTGTGAGATTGCCGAAACTACCTTCTTGGTGGTCGGCAGCAACTCGGGGGTCGAAAGCCGGTACGCCCAATCGCGATAACGAGCCAAAGCCCAGAGAACCATCAACCAGGCTTTTGGTCCAAAGTAGACTGCGCCGTCATAGCGAATCACGGTTAAGTCCTGTTTGGTTAGATCGTGATCCAGCAGTGGAAATTTCTTGCGCGCTTCGTCCGAAGCACAGGGAACAAAGTTCAGCTCGATCAGCTTCGGTTGTTCCGCGAGCCAGTCATGCGCTCGACGACAGAGTCCACAGTCAGGATCGTAAAGGACGGTTAAGGAGAGCATGGTTACGCCTCCTGTTTCACCGCGGTGAAAGCATCGGGAGCAATTGGCGGTCGATGGTCGTGAATTGGTTTGCGGCGACGCATGCGACTGAAGACGAAGAGATTGAAGAAGTGCATGCCACCCAGAACGATGAGCACCATGCCTACCTTCACTGAGAGCGCCTCAATCCCTTCCTGGGCATTCGTGACCAAATAACCAAGTTTCAAGGCCAGGGAGACGTAGCCGAAGTTGATGAGATAGAAGCCAACGACCAGCAGGTGATTGACGGAGTCGGCGAGAGCTTCGTTCCCATGGAAGACGTCGACCAGAAACACTCGTCCGTTTTTGTGGAGGGTGCGAGCGACCCAGATTGTCAGGGACACGCTTATCGCCAGGTAAATCAGGTAGGTGTATGTGGTTGTCATGATCAGCCTCCTTTGTAGCTGAATTTGAACACGTTCAACTATTCGCAGGATAGACCTCTTTTGTTCGGTGGTCAAGGAAAAATTTGAACAGGTTCAAAACAGGGAAGTATCCGATATGCTTTTAAGCTTCTTGGTTATCACATTTGGCGTACAGCGTGGCACGCCGAAAAGCTTTGGCGTACAGCGTGGCACGCCGAA
>DATEXA010000095.1:0-21330 GCA_035257465.1 Pyrinomonadaceae bacterium
GATTTCCGCGAGATCGTCGCGGGCACCATAGTTGAAGGCGATGTCTGCGCCTTCACGCGCAAACACCTCACATAACGCCGCACCAATGCCGCGCGTTCCGCCTGTAATAAACGCTCGCTTTCCTTCCAGCAGAAGACTCACTTAGCTATTTTTCTCCTAAAGATCCGCTAGTAGAAAAAGAATTTCTGGGGCGGCATCAGACTGAGGTTCAGCAAAGACGCGCGGGGACGCTACCAGGGATTAGTTTCTGTGACGGGAGATTAAACCGTGAAAACCTCCGCTAGTCAATTTGGTACTTTCAAGCGGAAGCTATTTCGGTAAAGACTGTACTTTCCGGAGTGGGAATAAGCGCTGCTATTTCTTCAACTATCTGTCGAGTTGAATTGGGAATCGCCAGCACGGCTGTCGCGGCCCTCAAGCGGGAGTAGTGGACTTCGTCTTCCATCATGCGCCGCACGACCGGTACCACATCTGACGAACGTTTTAGCATGATGCCGGCGCCACGCTCTTCGATGAGATTGGCCGTGCCGGCTTCCTGTGGCATCGGTTCTGTTATTAGGTCGGCGATGATTGGCACACGGCACGCCAACGCCTCGAAGGTCGTTAAGCCACCGAGCTTCGAGATCATTACATTCGCCGCATTCATTAACTTCTCAATCTCGTCTGAATAACCAATCACCTTTATCGGGAATGGTGCCTCAAGAGCTAACGACTCGGCTGCAACCCTTAAGTCTTCATTCTTACCCGCAAGAAAGATCGCTTGCACGTCCAACTCGCCGCGAATCAGTTCCTTAAAAATCTCTTTAATGTTGCCGCCACCAGCCCAACCAGCATTGACGAATACCGTGAACTTTTCCGGATCGAGACCTAAAGCAGAGCGCGCAGCTTTTGCGGCATCCTCGCCAGGATAGGCAAACTTTGGATGCACTGGCATCCCGGAAATCTTGATGCGTTCAGGCGCAACACCGTAGTCGATCAACTGACGACGCGCTTCGTCGCTCGCAACGAGATACAAAGTGACAGCGTCGCATGCCCAACCTTTCCAGAATCCGTAGCAAGGATCAGTTACAACCGAAACAAGTGGAACACGGTCGGCAAGCTTCAATTCTTTCAGCACGCGCCCAAACAGGTGCTGTGTAAGGGGGTGGACACTCACTACAATATGCGGGCACCAGCGTTCAAACAATCCTGCCACATATGCGACGCAGCGCTTATGAAAGAACTCTCGAGTCTCTGGTCGGATGTGATTCATGCACCAGTAGAAGTATTTCATCCAGTGCTGACGATTGCAGAGAATCCAGTTATATAGTCTGACGAGTTTAGCAGTCAGATGATGCGACTCTTCGATGGCACGCACCACGCGCACGGCATACGATTCACCTTCGAAAAATTTTTGCACGCCGGCGACAATCGCTGCGGCAGCCGAATGATGTCCACCACCAGTGTCGGACGAGATTATCAGGATCTTTGGATTGCGCTGAGACGTCGAATGCAAAGGAGGCGGCAAGCTCGCCAGATGATCCTTTGTGCTTGGAAGTGACCCCATTTATGTTTACTCGATCCGACTCAGAAGCCTTCGACGCGAACACCATCCGGTTGAGGGTCGATACGACCTGAATTCCCCCAGGCCTTCTTCATTTCCCTCTCTAACTTCTTGATCTGGATTAGGTGTCCCGGATTGAATGGAAGTGATGGGTAGTAACTGTTTGATTCGTGGGTACAGAAGCAGCCAGATGCGGCTTTCTTTCGACGTTCTTTCATTGCCGGTGATAACCAGAGTTTCTGAAAGTCCCAGTCAAAGTCTCTCAGATTACCGATGGGCGATAGATTCTCGCAGGAAGACACAGTTCCTTCGTCGTAAATAACCCCACCAGCCGTGCCGGCATAACACTTCATTTGCGCAGTCTGGGTTTCTTGTGTCTTTGCAATCAGGCCATGCATATAAATGTCGATGGCAGCCTTGAAGAAACCTGCCTTGCCACCGTAGTTATTCTTTATCGCGGCATGGCGCGAGTCGTCGTCGATCATCTGCGCAAGCCTGGCATAACGCGAGTGATCGATTTCGAGCTCCTTTGGATCTGCTGACGGAGGCCGAATGTAATTGAAATTTACTTTGTCGGGCTTGAGGTCGTATTTTAAAAAGTCGTACCACTCGAAGATCGTATCCTGGTTCGTGTTCATGAAGCAGGTGCACGTCTGCACATCAAGACGTGGATATTCTTTCTTGAGCACTTGAAGCTGGCGCGCAGTATCAATAGCGATATCCCATGAACCAGGTTTTTGTCGGATTTTTTCATGCTCGTGCTTCGGGCCGTCGATACCCAGCGCCACAGTTACGTTCAGCTGCGGACACTCCTGAAGAATCCTTGCCACATCCGGAAAGATTCGTTTCTGAATCTGTCCATTGGACATTATGTAAATCGATTCGACCTGATTGTTCTTGTAAAAAGCGTTGGCAATCTCCGGAAGATCTTTCCTTGTAAATGGCTCGCCCCCCGCCAGGATCAAAACGCCCAGATTACCGCCAAGGGTCTGAGCGATTCGTTCAATCTCGTGCGTTTTCATCTGCAGCTTCTTACGAGGTCTGTCGTCAAGTTCGTCAGTGAAAAAACAGTGAGTACAACGCATGTCGCAAACGGACGTAACGAGTATGTTCAAAAGGATCGGCGCAAACGGCTGACCGATCGCCAGCTTTGCGTAACGTCTAAGAAGCTCTTTGGTAGTGAAATCCATTTAATACTCAACCTTTGTGCTCGCGAGCAAAAAAACGCGAGAGTCTTACTGATAAGCTATTTAAGTCGGCATTGTCAACGTAGTCTCCGATGAGTGTATCGGCACTAATCGTTGCAAGTGACCTTGTTGAAGTGTAGAGAGGCGTTGCGCAAAAAGTGCGATTGGCGGGCTTGACTCGCGGACATTTCGGCAACGGCACGCGATGACGACGGGGCCTTCACAAGACGATCGTTCTCATGTGCCATTAAGGCAAACTTGCGATTTGCCTGTGCGAGTCGGTGTTTGATTTGCCGTTGTCATCAACAAAACGTGGCGCTTCGGCAACTATCACATCCATTACTCTAAACGCGCCGCCCGAAGGAACATTGAATTGAACATCGAGGTATCCACTCTGGCTCTCAACAATGTCCGACACTATCTCGCTAATTCGCTCTGGCTCGATCGTGCCCATTGACATAGCACCATGGGACGCGTCGCCGATTTTCCAATTCACCAAGCCGCGCGAAACGGTCACACGTGCATAAAGCAGGTAGCGACCGTGCGGTTTTGCCTGGATTCGTTGCCATAACGAACCGCCCGGAAGGGCCGCCATAGCCTGACCGCCCGAGACGGTCATCGCCTCGACAGGACCAGTGACCGACCAACCATCCGCTAGTTGGTTTGATCTGCTCGTCACCCGGAACGACGGATTACGCGCGAGATTCGTTGCGGTGAATATTCCCAGATCTTCGGCACGTTGATGCAAGTATGCACAACCTTCAACCGTACCAGTCGAGGACCGCACACGAATGCCTTGTGAACGTTCGCGACGATCTCGTACAAATAAATCGCCATCGAGTAGCTGCCACCAAATGCCTGGGGCTATTTGCCCGCGGCGCTCAACAATGAGATTGCCTCCTGTGTCGAGACGCTCGATGTCCAAACGGTTACTTGTGTGGATCCAATTCTTATCGATCAGACTCAACGGTTCGAGGCGTTTGTCTGCGTAATAAAGAACGGTTCCGCCAGCCTTGTACTCATAGGAGACGTGCCGGAAATAGAGTCGCGGGTCGATGTAGAAATCACGTAAGCCCGCTTCGACTTGAGCATCATGCGGAGCGAAGGCGATGTCCTGCCCAGACATCACGGCATCGTGAATCGCTAGTGCACTAAGAGGCTTCTTATTAAGAGTCCAGTAACAGTTGAACAGCGGATCCTGATAAATCCATCCACCCATATCTTCGATCCACACTTCAGTGCCGGCATGGGTGTCAATGCCAAAGGCGCCATTCTGAACAGCCACACTCAAACCAACGGGGCGTGCAGTTAACCCTACCGATTGACACAAAGCGGCATATATCTCAGCGAGATTTCCGCACAGCACAGGCTGACCGCTCCTCATCTGTGTATAAGCTTCTCGGGGAACTCGGGTAGCCAGACCCGGCATCGATATGCGATGGGGTTGTCGCATAAGCCAGGTTCTAATCTTGTTTGCTTTGGTCCAAGATGAATCGGATGGAGCAAGCACTCCGTTCAACTCACGTCGAAAGAAAGCAGCATCTTCTGAACTCAACGCTGCCCGCGGGGCGATTCGACGAATCTCTTCCGGAATTCCTTTGATAGCATCGCCGTCGCGCTCAACTTGAAGGTGGGCCAATTCCTGCCCATTCCCGTCGCGGCTAGTGATCACAATATTTGTCTGACCTTCCGGAAGCTCAACGCGAAAATCGGCGACTTGAATCTTTTGCTCGGGTGGCAGAGCGGGAGGTCGCCAATAAGTGGAGAGACCAAAACCACCTACAAACGCGCCGACTATTCCAAAAATGATTAGCCACGGTGAGCCACGCCGAGAGCGCGACCTGATGACCGAGCTCGAAACTAGTCGCATCGAGTTGCGGGCTGGCCGATCGGGTGGACTGGTGGTCCTATCGGGAATGAGGGGATTCATTCCACTTGCTCCTGGGGGCTATCCTGTTTCTTGAAACGTCTTATTGCAGACACAAACTAGGTGAGAGTACAGCTACTGTATAGAGAGTTGGTCATGGCTGTGTAAAGTTTTGTCAAGTTACGGTTGACGATAGTAGTGAGAGTGGCCCAATGCGAGGTGACTTATGACAACCGTTCGCGATTCTGAATCCCAAGCGCTCGCATGCGTCGATAGAGATGACTTCTGTCGACACCCATTAACTCAGCTGCCCTTGAAACATTTCCGTCGACCTCTTCGAGCTTCCGTTGAATGAACTCGCGATGGTACGCCTCAGTCGCCTCTTTGAATGATGGAAATCGAAAGGACACTGCCGGCGCTTCCTCTTTTCCGCGGGGTGGTAAGTCGGTCCCACTAACTTTCGTTCCCGGATGCATAATCACAACTCGTTCAATGGTATTTCGAAGCTCCCGCACATTCCCGGGCCATGAATAGTTCTGCAAGTCTTCAACCGCATCTGGCATGAATTGTTTTGGCTGTTTGCCATATGCCTTCGAAAAGTTCCGGTTGAAATAATCGACCAGCAAAGGCACATCTTCGAGCCGTTCACGCAAAGGCGGCAGTTCAAACGGAATGACGTTAAGTCGATAAAACAAGTCGGCGCGAAAATTTCCCTGCTCAATTTCGACGTCCAGACGTTTGTTTGTTGCCGCGATCAATCGAACATCAACGCTGATCGAAGTCCCACTGCCCACCGGTTCAAAACGTTGCTCTTCCAACACGCGTAGTACTTTCGCCTGGACCTTGGGACTCATGTCGCCGACTTCATCCAGAAAGATCGTGGCGCCATCAGCAAGTTCAAACTTACCTTTTTTGGCTGCGGTAGCCCCGGTGAATGCGCCCTTAACGTGTCCGAATAATTCAGATTCAATCAGCTCTTCAGGAATCGCAGCTGAGTTGACTTCGATAAAAGGACCAGCCACCCGACGCGATTCGGAATGGATTGCATGTGCAACCAGTTCTTTTCCCGTCCCCGATTCGCCGTAAATCAGAATACGGCCATCCGTTGGTGCAACGATTGATATCTGTTTACGTAGCGCCCTCATCGCTACTGACTCGCCCACCATCGTGTATTCCCTGGCGAGCGCCGCTGCCATATCTGCATTGATCAGTTCGAGTCGTTGCTGACGAAGTGCATTTCGAACCGTCAGAACTGTCTTCTCAATTGAAAGCGGCTTCTCGATGAAATCAAAGGCGCCTAACTTTGTAGCTCGTACCGCTGTCTCAATATTTCCATGGCCCGATATGATTACTACCGCTGCTTCAGAACCGAGATCACGTAATTGTTTTAGTGTCTCGAGGCCATCAATTCCCGGGAGCCAGACGTCAAGCAGGATGCATCCGTACGCGCGTCGACCCAACGCTTTCAAACAGTCCTCGCCAGTGGGGACAGCGTCAGCAAAAAAGCCTTCGTCTTCCATAACTGCACGAAGGGTGTCGCGTATCCCGCGTTCATCGTCGACTATGAGAATCGAGTCCATTTGAATGATTGCCGATTGTTGACTGCCGATTGCCGATTGTGACCAATCAGTCCCAATAACACACTGTTCCTATCCGATCAGGTTGCCGGCAGTTCGATTACAAACTTAGCTCCGCGTGGATGATTCTTCTCGGCGCGAATGCGGCCCTGATGTTCGAAGATGATCCTCTGGACGATTGCCAAGCCCAATCCAGTCCCACTGTCGCGACGTGAAAAGTACGGCTGAAACAAGCGCTTGAAGTCTCCTGGCTCAATTCCGCGACCTGTGTCTGAAACGTCAGCTATTAACAAACTTCGCTCAGCGTCATGTCGAGTCACAATCGTAATTTGCTTCGGATTATCTTCGTGCAGAAGTGCGTCCATAGCGTTGTCGATCAGATTTACAAACACACGTTTGATTTGTTCGACGTCGAGCATGGATGACGGCAAATCGGCCATCAGGTCTAATGAGATACTGGCCTCATCAAGTCGATCCTCATAAAGGCCGACGGCTTGCGTGACAATGTCGTTCAGGTTCGCAGCCTCGAGTCTGATAGCAGGCAATCGTGCGAAGCGAGAGAACTCGTCAACCATAGCCTTGAGTCCGGCAACCTCTCGGCTAATCGTTTCGGTGCACTCTGCAATAACAGCACCAACCCGCTCTTCATCGATCGCATCCTCAGGCCTGCCATTTCCATTCAAACCACCATTACCGGCAACGCGTTTGTAATTCTTTGCTATGCGTTCGGCGGAAAGCTGAATAGGCGTCAACGGGTTTTTGATCTCATGCGCCATGCGACGGGCGACTTCGCTCCATGCTGCGGCGCGTTGCGCAGAAAGCAACTCCGACAGGTCTTCAATAACGAGCACAACACCTCTGCCAGGACCAGTCGGGTTTTGCACTGCAGTTGCAGTCATCGCAACCGGCAAAGGTCCTTCACGGTGACCGCCGCTTTCGAGTTGCGTCTGTTCTCCAGCATGGCCCGTGCGCCGAGCGCGCCGAAACAAACGATTAATTATCGACCAGTCATCACTCGCGATGAGTTCGTTGAATGGGCAGCCATTTTCAGGCTTTGTGGAAAGGCCCAACATCCTTGAGGCTGATGCATTCAATGTCGTGACCTGGTCAATCTCATCTACAGAAACGACTCCGGTAGACAACGACTGTAAGACAGTTTCGATATAGTTGCGTCGTTCAAGTAGCGCGAGGTTCTTTTCTCTTAATTCGTTCGCGCCCGCTTCAATTCGACTTCGGTTCTCTTCGAGTTGCGTCGTCATCTGGTTGAACGATTGGGCGAGGAGTGCCAGTTCATCGTCCGCAATCGTAGAGACTCGATGCGACAGATTACCTCGGGCAATCTCATTTGACGCTTCCGCCAATGCCTTGATTGGCGTCGCTATACCACGCGCCAGGTAAATCGCGACCCAACTGGAAACGAAGAACAACATCAACGTCATCAAACCCAACGTAGAAATTCCTACCAACCGGACACGACGCTGTTTCTTTACGAGATCCTGATAGCCGCGATCGGCCCCTCGAATCAATTCGTCGAGGTCCTGCTCGGCCCGTTTCTGTGGAGCGAGGATTAAGGTCTCCGACTGTCCAAGAGGTACAGCAACAATGTCGAAGTCCCTGCCATCCACAAGTGAGCTACCGGTCGGGCCGCGCACCTTTCGAGCATCAGCAAACAATGCATCCAACCGGGCAAGGTCTGCAGCTGGGAGATTGGCGCGCCTCCTTAATTGGACGGCTCCGTCCGCTTCTACTATCTCGATACCTGACAACTGACCGCTGGAAACGATCTGGTCGATCGTCGCCTTGCGATCCGCTACAGACTGCTTACTCAGCACCATCACCAACAGAGACGACGTATCATTCAAACTGTGCAGTTGATTCTCGAGCGTCTGCCTTCTAACTTCATTCGCCTGCGGGACAATCCCTTCCGGAAATGGATAAAACCATTTCTCCAGCGAGCGGTTGAGAAACAGATACGAAAAAACCGCCATCGCCGTGATTGGCAGAAAGCTTATCGAGATGAAATAGACCAGCAGGCGTGTCTTTATCTTGGAACCAAGTTGACGTTCTTCTCGTTCACGTCTCAACTTCAAAATATTTCGGACGAAGATGAAAGAGAAGACAACGAAGGCTACGAAGTTAAGTGTCGAGAGCGCATATAGAACCAACACATCCGAAGCCGTGTCGGGTCGGACAACGGTCCAGAGCCACAGTTGTTGTGATGCGATAATCGCGAGAAGGATCGCAACGATTACACCAAGAGCCAAAAGCAATAGCGTGTTCCGCCGGCGGCGCCGTTGCTTGTCTTCCGGGCTGAGTTTTTGTGACTCGGAACTCATGACGTGTAGTGCTCGAAGTTTAGCATAGGGAGCGCGATTGACCTGGCAACACAGCTCAAGAGTCGACAAGCTGAAGCATATCGGACATTGAAGTTATTCAGTTAGAATGCAGCGCCCCAATTAAAACAGATGGACCCACGCACATTCTTTATCAACAATCATGGTCGCTTACGCAGCGGCTTGAGGATTCTTGTCTTTGTACTCCTCTTCATTGCGGCAATCATGGCTTCCGATGTCGTGCTCTATCGCGTCCACCTGAGTGCAGTTCCGCACGGCGACTTTATCCTCGAGGTGGTTCGACGCGCTTTTCTTCTGGCCTGCGCATTCGCTGCCGGTTACATCTGCTGTCGCTTTCTGGAATCACTTCCCTGGCGATCTCTTGGCCTAACATTTCATCGCGGCTGGTTCCGCGACTTCGCGATTGGCACTGCGATAGGAGTGCTGACGTTGTGCTTTGCTGTTTTGGTCGCGACCGCGTTAGGAGGACTTCGCTTTACTCTAACTACTAACGATGTTTTGATCGCAATGATCAAGTCAGTAGGAGGCACTGCAGTGCTCTTTGTAGTTGCTGCGCTAGCGGAAGAAGCAATGTTCAGAGGCTACCCGCTGCAAACACTCTCGCGTGCTAATCTCGCCTGGCTAGGTGTTTTGCTGACGTCAGTTCCCTTTGCGCTGATTCACTTGTGGAACCCACACGTGGTTAGGGGAATCACTTTCACTAACACGGCGCTTGCCGGAGTTTGGCTCGCAATTGCTTACTTGCGAACTAGAAGTCTTTGGCTACCATTGGGCATTCATTGGTCATGGAACTGGGCACTCGGTTCAATCTTTGGACTGCCGGTAAGCGGCATGACGCTGTCGTTCCATCCAATCTTTCAAGGTAAGGACTTCGGACCGCAATGGCTAACCGGTGGAACTTACGGTATAGAGGGCGGCGCCGCCTGCACGATTGCACTAATTCTCTCCTCGCTTTTCCTCTGGCGAACACACGTTCTCTCTGCAACACCGGAGTTGTTGGAGTTAACGACTCAGGAAGTTCCGAGATAGTCAATTTCTGATTGCTGATTGCTGATTGCTGATTGATTGAGAAGTTCGCCGAATTTTCAGCAAAGGTAGAGCCTATCAATCAATCAACAATCAGCAATCAGCAATAAACCAAAGCAGCTCGTTAACATCTTCCCACTTTCTCCCGTCTTAATCGTTGTCAAAGCCAATGCACCAACGCATTAAACTTTGACGGCAACTTGAACTAATGAACCTGATCGAGACGGCGAATGTTTGAGCTTGAAGCCACAGCGGAATTGCTCCTTATGAGCACCCAAGCAAAAGCGTCGACCGACACCCAGCCACAGGAGACCCGAATTGAGGTTTTACTCGTTAAGGCTGTTCTGTCAGGTGATCGCGACGGCTTTGGCCGGCTCTACGATCTGTTTGCGCCAATGGTGCACGGCATCTTGCTCGCCCGCGTGCCTCGCAGCGAAGTTGACGATTTAGTGCAGGACATCTTTCTGCACGCGTTCAAGAAGCTGGACACACTTCGAGACTTTGGTGCATTCGGACCGTGGATAGCGATGATCGCGCGAAACCGAGCCATGGACTTTCACCGGCGCACGAGGGAAACGGTTGAAGTTACTGAAGACCTGCGCAGCACTGATTCATCAGGCGCGAGAGCAGGAGAGATCCTCGAGTTGATACGCGGCTTACCGAAGGCATATCGCGAGACACTCGTCTTGCGACTCGTTGAAGGAATGACTGGACCCGAAATCGCCGAGCGGACCGGCTTAACACCAGCATCAGTCCGAGTGAATTTGCACCGGGGCATGAAACAGCTGCGTCAGAAGCTCGGCTACACGGAGGGCCTATGAACGAAGAATACTTATGGGACAAGAGTGGTGAACCGGATCCGGAAATCCAGGAGTTGGAAGAAACGCTTGGGTCGCTGCGTTATCAACCCAAACGTCTTGATTTGCCGGACAACAACCAACAGTCGAACCGTCGTTCGTACGCTCCTTTAATCGCCATTGCAGCAACTCTGGTTATTGCAGTGCTAGCCGGTTTCTTCTGGTTGAGCTATCGCTACAATCGACGTCAGGAACTAACAACGACGACAACGGCTCCAGTCGCACCTGCCCCCACGATTCCTGAAGTAAAGAAGGCTAATGAAGTCCAGAAATTAGCGAACACCACTCCCCATCAGGAAACAGTGGCTGTTAACCGTCACAGACGAACAGTGGCAAAGACTGCAACTCCAAGCAAAGAAGCGGTGCTGGCTAAGGAACAACTTATGACAGCTCTGCGTCTTGCCAGCGAGAAACTGAACCTGGCCCAACGAAAGACGCAGAATCCTTCGGTCAATCAGATACGCAATCAACACAAATTAGGATAACGGAGCAATTATGAGATCACTCTTCCGAATATTTGCGGGAACGCCGGCTCTTGTCGCGTTGTTCTTGTTAGCACCGGCAGTCACTGTACGTGCACAGGATCCCAGGATCCAGCTATCACATCTCGATCACCTCGCAACACGTGCGAGTCAAACCGTCGATGTCAGCGTTGACGAACGATTGATTCAGCTGGCTGCCAAAATCTTCAACGACAAAGACGAAGATGAAGCGCAGATCAAGAAACTAGTCAGCGGGTTGAAGGGCATCTATGTGAAGAGCTTCGAGTTTGACAATGAGAACGAATACTCGGCGGCTGATCTTGACACGATCAAATCCCAACTGCGTGAACCCGCCTGGAGTCGTCTTGTGAACGTCACCAGCAAGCGCGAGGGCAATGTTGAAGTTTATGTCTCGCTCGTTGGTGGGAATGTTAACGGACTAACAGTTTTGAGTGCTGAACCAAAAGAGTTAACTGTCGTCAACATTGTAGGCCCAGTCGATCTGGAGAAGCTTGCCAAGCTCGAGGGCAGCCTCGGGATTCCAAGCCTTGGGATCAAGTCGTCGAAAAAGCCAAAGGATGATCAGTGAGGCAGGCAATGAAGCGAACCACGGCAATTTGCATCTCGACCATTGTGCTGCTGGGTTTTATCCGGGCAACAACAGGTCTCACAAAAGGTGATGATTTCGACTCCGTTGTCAAAATGATCGAGCAGTTCTACAGCGTCAAACATCAGAGTCTTCCCTTTCTCGCGAAGGCTGGGATGAAAGTAGCCGGGACTGCGGCAAAAGTTAGAGGTGGTGACTTTAAACGGTTTGCAGAAGCAGGAAGTATCAAATTGGCGACATTCGAGGATCAGAACTTTAATGGCGACTTCACTGCGTTTCGCAAATCACTTAACGACGCGATGAGTTCGACCTGGACACCGTTGATTCAAACGTTATCTGCAACTGATGCAGAACAGACCTACATTTTTCTCCGCGAGAAAGGCGACAAGTTCAGTGTCCTCGTCGTCACCATTGAACAGCGAGATGCAACCGTCGTACAGGCAACGGTCTCAACGCAAGGTGTGGCGCTGCTTATGAAGGATCCTGAGCAAGGCGCCAAGGAGATAACAAAGGAAGCAACTATCGATCAGGAGTGAGTCCCAAGATGTGTAGTCAACCCTTCGATTCGATTCAGACCAAGAGACAAGGGCGCAAATATGGAAAGCGAACGCCTATGTTTGCTAGCCCGCACCGCTCTCTCAACCTCGGGTCCTGCCAACTCCGAACGCTGTGTTTTAGTCTTGCGCCTTTGCGTCTTTGTCTGAACATTTTTTTATCGGTTATAGCGGTGGCTCTGTTGTGCGTCAGCGCAACAGCCCAGGAAGTCGATGACACGATTCGTATCAAGACACGCGTCGTTTTTCTCGACGCCCTCGTGAAAGACAAAAAAACAACTCTCCCAATTTCAAATCTCTCGCAGGATAACTTTCAGGTGCTCGATGATGGAAAGCCACGAGACCTTTCCTACTTCACTCGCGAGGGTCAGGCTCGGAAGCCGCTCGCACTCATTCTGATCTTAGACGTCCGCGAGGACGGCGCCGGCAGGTTTCTAAAGAGGCCAGAGATTCTCAAGTCGATGGAAAACCGATTGGCAAAGCTTCCTCCCGGCGACGAAGTCGCAATAATGGCAATGGACACAGGTGAAGACGAAAAACGCCTTTGGCTGACGGAGTTCACTAACGACCGGACACAGATAGCGTCCGCATTGGCGAGGGTCCAGGCCATGTGTGAAGCGCACTCTGAAGATCCCCACGAATTTCCCGCGGACCAACAAAAGACTCAGCAGGCAAGGACGCCTGCGCCTTCAGCAGAAACGTCGGACACAACAACTGCACCGGTGATTCAAGCTACAACAAAGCCTGATCCTCACGACGTGATTTCAACGGAGGTCATCACAGGAAAGAGTGGCGGGACAGTCACGCGCACAACCAGACGAGACGGAAGCGTCGATCTAAAACGCGTGAGCAAGGACGGCAAGGTCACAGTCGAGTTTACGGAGATCTACGACATGGCATCAGCAATCAGAGACGCAGCGCGCAAGGCCCAAAAGGTTCGACCAAATTCGCAGGCCTCGTTAGTTTGGATCTCCGACGGTATCGCACCGATTTTCTTTGAAGACCGCGAAGCAAGTGAGCAGGCACTCATTCGCGACAATGTCATCTTCAATTCTCTGACTGTTGAGTTACGTACACTCTTCAAATTTCTAATGCCCATCGGAAAACCGATTGCCGGATGGATGGGAGTTAGCTTGTATGGAAGTGCAAAGTACCTGGCACAAAGATCCGGCGGCGACGCAGTCAAGGTTAGTCAGACAAAGGATTATGGTGTCGGGCTTGCAGAGATTATCGGAAACCTGACCGCACGCTATAGTCTTGGCTTTGCACTAGCTGAGGACGAAATCGATGACGGACGTATGCACGCATTGGAAGTACGCGTGAACGCTAAAGACGAAAAGGGAAGAAATCGAAAGGTACTGATTAGCTCGCGGCAGGGTTACTACATGTCAAGTGTTAGTCCGAAGGATACTGCCGCGAAGACGCAGTAATCCACGAGCGGGTTTTGGGTCTTTGATTAAACGATCCGAGAGTGTTCTAGAGAAACAGATCCGCGGGAACGTGAAAGTAATTTGCGAGTGCTCTAGCGTGAGTCTTGCTCATTCCACGCTTGCCATTGAGCACTTCAGATGCGATTCCTTTGGAACCAAAAACTTCCCACAAATGAGTTTGTTTGATTCCTCTGGCTTCCATTAGATGATGCAAGATTTCAAGAGGTTCAGCTTCCTTTGGATGATAGTACCGCTGCTCAAAATCCTCGATTAACCGAACTAACAGCTTTAAGATCTTTTCCTCCTCCAACGACAGAGCCTCACCCTTTTCCATGAGTTTCTCAACCGCTGCCAACATCCGCGCGTTCTCTTCTTCAGTCTCAATCACAATTGGCATCGTGCGTGCGAGCAGCCGCCGATAACGGATGGGATCAATTTTTCGTAGTGATCTACTCACGTCTTCCATTTTTCCTTGTCATACCCTTTATGAGTCATAATCCCGACTATAAAAACAGTCTTGGTTTTATAGACGATTCTACTAATCAAACGATAACTGTTCCCCCGTATGTTGAATACCGTATACCTGCCAACTAAATCAGCTGACGGATATACATACTTCAATTCAGCAAGATTGTGCCAAATCGCTCTTTTTGCCGTGGTATACCAAGCTCTCAGGGCCACCTCGGCGTCCGGATGCTTTGAAGAGAAAGCGCGAATACTCTTGAAACTGATTACGTTCATCTCTCATCCCTTTGATTTCAGATTTGACAAGTTTCATCGATCTTCTCCTCAGATTTTGTAGTCAAACGCCGGTGAGGGTGGTGCAACCAAGCTCGACAATTGGTCAAAGCCATGTTCTCATCTTGAGAACGGCGGGTCAAGTTGCGATTGGAGGACGCCGCCTTTCACGGAATGAGTGCTACACAGGTATTATGTCGCGTCTTTCAAATCCTGTCTGGCGATAACCACAATGAAAACCTCCTTGAGAATCTCTTCGCTTGTTCTTTGCCTTCTGCTCGTCACGGCTACGTTTTCACAACAACCGCTCCGAGGGATCACTCCCGAAGACTACTTCGCATTTGAGTTTCTCAGTGATCCGCATATCTCGCCGGATGGCAAACTGGTTGCCTACGTCGTAACCAAAGTGGACCGCGCACAGAATCGACGTAACTCTTCGATCTGGCTGGTTGCAACTGAAGGCGCCCACGCACCATGGCAATTTACGACCAGCCCACAATCGACTAACTCACCGCGATGGAGTCCGGACGGTGCATCACTCGCGTTCTTGTCGAGCAGACCAGGTGAAGGACAACCCGCCGGAGCAAGTTCAGGTTCGGCGGAAACACCGAGGTCACAGGTTTATTTGCTGTCGATGTCTGGAGGTGAGGCGAGACGAGTCACGAACCTGAAAAACGGAGTAAGTAGTTTTCAGTGGTCTCCTGATGGAACTCGTCTGGTTGTGGTTGGCCGGACGGGACCAGGCGATAGCCGGCCGGAAAGCAAAGATCGCAGCGATGTCCGTCACTACAAAAACAGCTCATACAAATTCAATGACAGTGGTTGGTTCGACGATAGACGCACTCACCTCTGGACTGTTGAGATCAAGTCAGGTGCGTCCAAACAGATCACCGAGGGCGATGAATGGAATGACAGCGATCCGCAGTGGTCTCCTGATGGAACAAGGATCGCTTTTGTTTCAAACCGCACAGGCAAAGAGTACGAGGATGATCGGAACAGCGACGTTTGGGTAGTTTCCTCGAGTGGCGGCGCACTCACGAAGATCTCCGATCATTCGGAAAGCGACAACAGTCCGCGTTGGTCTCCAGACGGTCGCATGATTGCATTCACGGGTGAGTTGCAAGAGCGCGATCATCCGAAGGTTTGGTTAGCACCTGCAAGTGGCGGAACGCCATCAGTCCTGGCGGCGAACGGACTTGACCTTATTCCAACCGGCCTTAAATGGTCTGAAGACGGCAAATCGATCTATTTCGAAAGTGGCGTTAAGGGCGAATTTCAACTCTTCAAAATCGACGTGGCAAAGAAGACTGTCGAACAGATTAGCTCCGGAGCGCGTGCAGTACGCAACGCAGACTTCAACAACCGCACCGGGACACGCGTGTACATGGTGAACGACTTCAAACATCTCGACGACTTGTACGCTTCTGACTTAAGCGGCTCGAAGGAGCACAAACTAACAAACCTAAACGAGGCGCTTTGGAAGCAGGTGCAGTTCGCCGATGTCGAACGCTTCACTTACAAGAGTGCAGATGATTGGGATGTCGACGGTTTCATGGTGAAACCGATCGGCTGGCAAGAAGGTAAGAAGTACCCGATGATCCTTAGTGTCCATGGTGGTCCTGCCGGGCAATATGGAGTCGATTGGTACCACGAGTTCCAGGTCTATGCTGCGAAGGGCTACGCCGTGCTCTTCACCAATCCGAGAGGTTCTACTGGATACGGGCAAAAGTTCGAACGCGGAATTGTTGGTGAATGGGGAGGCAAGGATTATATCGATGTAATGACCGGTGTCGATGCTGCGCTCAAACGTTATCCATGGATCGATACAGACCGTCTGGGCGTAACAGGCGGCAGCTACGGCGGGTTCATGACAAACTGGATCATCGGACACACAGACCGTTTCAAGGCAGCTGTAACTTTGCGCAGCGTCGTAAACTTCATTTCAGACGAAGGGACGCGTGATGGTGCCTACGGTCATACTCCGGACTTTGAAGGCGATGTCTTTGAAAGATTCGAAACTTACTGGGACCGTTCACCACTGAAGTACGCAAAAAACGTCAAGACTCCAACACTCATTCTTCACTCAGACAACGATTTTCGGGTGCCCATCGAACAGGGCGAACAGTGGTTTCGAGCTCTGAAACACTTTGGAGTCACTACTGAGATCGTGATGTTCCCACGCGAGAACCATAATCTGACGCGCACAGGCGAACCAAAGCATCTGGTGGAAAGTTTGAATTGGCAGCTTTACTGGTTTGATCGGTTCTTGAATGGAAACGCAGCTGCAGTGGCACCTGATATGAAGTGATGTCCGATATGCTTTAGCTTGTCGGACAGTTTACCGTTCGGCGATTGGGCTGTAAGGCACATTACGTGGGCCAACGTAATCCGCGCGAGGACGAATTAGCTTGTTGTCGGCGTACTGCTCGAGAATGTGAGCTGTCCAACCTGTTATTCGACTGACTGCGAAGATTGGAGTGTACAAATCCAGCGGGATTCCCATCATGTAATAAGTCGACGCCGAGAAGAAATCGACGTTCGGATAAAGACCCTTCTCGCGCATCATTACTTCTTCAACCTTGAGCGACATGTCGTACCACTTCGAATTTCCCGAACGTTCACCCATCTCTTTTGAGAACTGGCGTAGATGTGTCGCGCGCGGATCCTCGGTTTTGTAGACGGCGTGACCGAAACCCATCATCTTCCTTTTCTCAGCCAACGCACGTTTCACGTAGCTCTCCACGTTAGCAACTTCCCCGATGTCGAGCAGCGTCTTCATCACGTTAGTGTTTGCGCCGCCGTGTAGTGGACCCGACAAAGCGCCTATTGCTGCGACGACCGATGCATAAACACTCGCCAGAGTTCCGGCAACAACACGAGCCGTAAAGGTTGAAGCGTTGAGTTCGTGATCTGCGTGCAAAATCAAACACGCATCGAAAAGTTTCGCGTCATGCTCAGATGGCCTTTCACCTTTGAGCATGTATAGGAAGTTCGTGGCGATATTCGCATCAGGAAGAGGCGCAACAGGTTCTTTACCATTGCGAATTCTATCTGTGGCTGCAACTAACGTAGCAAACTGAGCCGTAAGTTTGATGGAGATCTTGCGACTGTTATCAATAGAGATATCGCGCGCGGTTGGCTCGTAAAACTCAAGCGCTGATACGGCTGTACGCAACGTGTCGATCGGATCTGCGTCACGAGGCACTTGTTTCAGCAGAGTTATCACTTCGTCCGGGACCACATACGAACGACCAAGTGATCGCTTCAGTTCATCGAGTTCAGCCTGTTTCGGCAGTCGTTTGTTCCAGAGAAGAAAAGCGACCTCTTCAAACGTAGAATTCTTCGCGAGGTCGTGAATGTTGTAGCCCTGGTAGATGAGTTCGCCCTTGTCACCAACGACGTCGGAAACCGAAGAAGCACCAACAACAACTCCTCGAAGTCCGGTGGATGCGGGTGCAGTGGGAGTCTCTTTCGCTTTATCAGTCATAGATATTTTTGTGTGCGAGCGAAGATAACAAACAGGTGCGAGAGGTGACAAGCGACGGTTCCCTACTCAACCCTTAACACAATCTCATCACCACGTTTTAATCCCAACATCTTTGCTGCCGAGCGATTCCGTGCGGAGACTTCGAGGAACCCGGCGCTCCCCCAAATCGCGAACGGTTTTTTAATAGCACCGGCTTCACCATAAAACTCACGAAACGCTTCAACTCTCATGCCTTTCACCATCAGGCTTACTGGCGTATTGTCACTCAAAGACGAACGCTCAATATTCGTCACGCAGTTACCAAATCGATCGATGTGAATAATCCTTCCACTAACTTTGCCGTTGCTGCCGACCATAGGCCTCAATGCAGACAGCTTTACTGGATCATCAATCTTGGGGCCAAAGGAATCGGCTGAGAAACCTGTTGACAACGCGGCTGCGACGGGAGCAAAAACATCCCGACCATGAAAGGTTGTACTCTGCGGCTTCCGAAAAAACTGCTCAGAGGTGATGTGAAAGATTGTTTGGTCCGGTTCGTTGTCTAGCACGTAACTCAAGATGCCGTTGTCAGGTCCAATGAAGAACTGTCGACCAGCGACTGCCAGGATGGGCCGTCGTGTAGAACCCACACCTGGATCAACGACCGCGACGTGAATTGTTCCTTGCGCAAATGATCGGTAGCAAGCCAATAAAGTAAAGGCTGCTGCCTGGATATCCTGCGGCGGAATGTCGTGAGTAATATCAATAAGCGCAGCACCAGGATTGACTGAAAGGATTATTCCCTTCATCGCTCCGACGAAATAGTCATCGGTGCCAAAGTCAGTGAGTAAAGTAATCTGGCCGGAAACGGAAACAGGGAGACGGTTTGACCGTGCTCCCTGTTTGACTGTCTTCGAAGACTTGCTGGTTCTTTTCACTGACCGCCCGTATCACTTGAGGTACGAATCTTCATTTGCTGGCCCTGTTCCAGCCGGAGCTCTCGACCACGCTGGGTCATCACTCCTGCCGTTCCCGCACCCGCACCAATGATCGAACCAATCGCAGCTCCTTTACCACCACCGGCAATCACGCCGATGATCGCTCCGATCCCGGACGCGCCGCCTACCTTCGCAACATCGTCTTTCGTAGAATCGCGACCTCTAATTGCGCCTTCAGAATCGACGTTGGGTGAGCTGTCTGAATTTAACGGCACGACTTCCAGCAGTACAGCGTGAAGATCGGCAACGCGATTGTCGGGCGACCGAATGTGATCAAAAGAGAGCTGAAGCTGAGCGACTCCCTTAGCCTTTCCCGGTCGTTTCACATCCAGCACTCTTCCTTCCACGATGTAGTTAGCAAACTCTTTGGGCTCTGTGACCTGTGCTTTGAATGGGTCGTTGCGCTGAGTCGCTTCCGTCGAGAGTGGTGTCATCAACTCCAACGACAAGATCGTGTTTCGCGGAATGTTTAGGGATCCTGATGTTTGAACAGCAGTTTTGTCTGAGTTATCAGGCGCGCCGGTTGTGTCCTGAGAAGCTGTGACGGCTGTCGTGCTTCCTCCATTAGGAGCAGTTGACACGGGTGTTGTCCCTGCTCCATTGACGGGAGTTGTCCTTGCTCCATTTGGAGCAGTTCCTCGTCTTTTCAAGCCCGTCGGAAGGTTTGAATCAAACTGCTGGTGATCATAGCCCGCCGCATAGCCTGATTCGAACCCTTGCTGATAACCATCCCGATAATCCTCGATCGTGCCCCACGCATCATTAAAAGATCGATTGCCGAGTTGGTACTCCTCTTTGTTCTGGTAGTCTCGCGCAGCTTGGTTTCCCGCGTCGCCTACGCCGGCACTGTAGCCGTCTGAATATCCAGTTCGGTAACCTCGTTCCAGGGCGCTCGTCCCTTGAGCAGTGGCAATGCTGACGCTTACCACGCCGGTTAGCGCCACAGTCAACAAGAACACCAGGGGAATTCTTAGGTAATTCATCTTTTCAGTCCTTCCGAAGAGTTCGCGACTCCATCATCGGAGTCGTGGTCTTTGGGAGAGCCAACCTCGTAGCGGGAGCATGCTAACACTCGTTTAGCGCACCATCAATCTGTATCTGCTTGACGCTCTATTGTGCGGAACCTAGACTCCTAACCACTCTCGAGCATTCGAGAACCGCCACTCAGATGCGCGGTTTTACTAATCAGTTCGCAGCCACGGAAGCAAATTTTGGAGCCCAAACGACTAGTTTATCTGGATCACAGCGCGACCACCCCGGTCGATCCGCGGGTCGCAGCCGTCATGTCCAGGAGTCTGACTGCAAACTTTGGAAATCCTTCCAGTGTTCACTCGTTTGGCCAACAGGCGCGTGCTGCCGTCGACCGTGCCCGTCGTGAGGTTGCGGGTCTCATCGGTGCCCGCCAAAACGAATTGATTTTTGTCTCGGGCGGCACGGAGGCAAATAACCTGGCCATCCGTGGCTTGTGTGAAGCCGCCCAGCATCACGGTCAACACATAATCACATCCACCATCGAGCATCCGTCAGTGCGTGGTGTTTTGGAGACACTCGAGAAGCGCGGTTGGGAAGTTACTCGGGTGCCTGTTTCCGAGAAAGGCATCGTCAAAATCGACGACGTACGTTCAGCATTTCGTCCGGACACCGTGCTGGTGAGCATCATGCTGGCGAATAATGAAATCGGAACGATTCAACCAATTGCCGAGATAGGCAAGCTGATTCGAGAACGACGCCAAGCAGGTCATAGGAATCTTTGGCTTCACACTGATGCGGTACAGGCAGCTGGTCGACTTCAACTGAACGTGGACGAGTTGGGTTGTGATCTGCTCTCGCTGTCAGGTCACAAACTTTACGCGCCGAAAGGAATTGGAGCGTTGTACGTGCGACGTGGTGTGCGCATCTTCGGGCAAAACGTCGGTGGGCATCAGGAACGAGAACGACGTGCGGGGACCGAGAATGTTCCTGCAATTGTCGCGTTGGGAGAGGCTGCCAGAATTGTGCGTGACGAACTGGAACAAAGATCCATCGAAGTACGCCGGCTCCGCGATCGGTTCGAAGCCGAGGTAACGCGTCGCATCGACGATGTGGTCATGAACGGCGATCGCAACTTGCGGTTGCCACACCTTTCCAACATCTCGTTTCGTTACATCGAGGGCGAAGGGTTACTCATCAACCTGGATCTGCAAGGCGTCGCAGTTTCAACCGGCTCAGCGTGTTCGTCGGGCACTCTCGAGCCTTCGCCGGTGATACGTGCACTTGGCCATAACGACGAACTCGCGCGCGGTTCTATTCGGTTCAGTTTTGGCAAAGACAATACTGACGAGGACGTTGATTACGTGGTTGAAGTTTTAGTTGCTGCGGTCGCCAGACTTCGTGAACTGTCGCCCCTGAATAAGAGGCTTGTTCAGGTGAGATAGCTTTGCCCTACTCAGCAACCTTCAAAGACCACTTAACGAACCCTCGTAATGTCGGCGAACTGCCAAACCCGACTGTGGTAGCGGAGGAAACCAATCCAGTTTGTGGCGATCGTCTTCGCCTTTCACTAATCATCAAGAACAATCAAATCGAAGTGGCGAGATACCTGGCCTACGGATGTCCACCAACTCTGGTCAGCGGATCTGTCTTGACGGAAATGATTATCGGCAGG
>DATEXA010000096.1:0-6947 GCA_035257465.1 Pyrinomonadaceae bacterium
GATGCTGCACGTGGGAAAGTTTTGATTCCCATGGACGCGGACCTGCAAAACGATCCTGCGGACATAACCCGATTGCTAGACAAACTGAACGAGGGTTATGACGTTGTTTCGGGTTGGCGCAAGAATCGTAAAGACAAAATGGTCACACGAAAAATCCCGTCGATGATTGCTAACCGTTTGATCTCCTGGATTGGGGGCGTGCCACTTCATGATTATGGCTGTTCATTGAAAGCTTATCGTCGCGAGTCGTTGCAGGATGTGCGTTTGTACGGAGAGATGCACAGGTTCATTCCGATCTATGCATCGTGGGACGGCGCGCGCGTGACTGAGATTCCTGTTGAGCATCATCCGCGCACGATGGGAAAGTCGAAATATGGTTTGTCACGAACAGTCAAAGTCGTATTCGACTTGATCACGATTAAGTTCATGGCGTCGTATCAGACAAAGCCGCTATACCTTTTTGGGTGGGCGGGATTGTTAACGTTTGCGATCTCGTTTTTATCAGCACTGTTAGCGTGTCTGATGAAATGGGCAAGCTGGCCGCATCACGCAGACTTCGTGCAGACGCCTCTACCCGTTATGGCAATGGTGACACTGGTTCTTGGTGTGCAACTGTTTCTGATGGGGCTGTTGGCTGAGATGCTGGTGCGTACGTATCACGAATCACAGGCAAAACCCATCTACGCAATTCGTGAAAAACTCGGATTCGTAAATCGTGAATCGTAAATCGTGAATCGTTGAAGATGCAGTTAACTTTTACTCACCGAAAGGAGCTCACAGAAATGAGACCTCACGAAAAATTGGATCTCTGGAAGAAGGCGATTGAGTTTGTTGTCTCGATATACAAGGCTACGGAGAGTTTTCCGAAGGACGAGAAATTTGGTTTGACATCACAGTTACGTAGAGCTGCCGTGTCGATTGTGGCTAACATCGCAGAGGGTGCCGGCCGAAAGTCATCGAAAGAGTTTCGGCAGTTTTTGTCCCATTCGCAGGGTTCGGCAAGCGAGGTAGATACCGAACTCGTCATTGCTCATCGGCTGAACTACCTCTCAAGGATGGACTATGACAATCTTTCTGAGGATCTCGATCATATCGGTCGAATGCTCACAAGACTATCGCAGAGTTTGGTCGTAAGTTAAATCTCGAAAATATTCGTATCAACGATTAACGATTAACGATTAACGATTAACGAACATGTGCGGCATTACAGGCTGGGCCACTCTTGATTCACACACGCCACCGTTCGACGGTGCTAAAGAACTTCTTCACTCGATGTGTGAACGCATGGTTCACCGCGGGCCCGACTCGGAAGGACTCTTCGTAACCAAGGGCGCTGCGTTAGGAATGCGTCGTCTCGCCATCATTGACCTCGTCACAGGTGAACAACCAGTCTTCAACGAAGACAGGACCGTAGCGGTAGTTCTTAACGGTGAGATCTATAACTATCGTGAGTTACGCGACGATCTCGAAAAACGGGGTCACTCGTTCCGAAGCGCTTCCGATACTGAAGTGCTGCCGCATCTTTACGAAGAATACGGCGACCGGATGGTCAATGAACTCAACGGCATGTTCGCGTTCGCGCTTTGGGATAGCAGACGCCATCGGATGTTAATTGCACGAGATCGCTTTGGTGAGAAGCCGCTTTACTGGGGTGTCTTTGACAATAAATTAGTGTTTGCATCTGAACCAAAAGTCTTGTTAGCGCACCCTTCGGTTCATCCAGCGCTGAACTTGCAAGCACTCCGTCAGTATCTCTCGTTCGATTACGTTCCCGCGCCACTCTCGATATACAAAGGCATCAATAAACTTCCTGCTGCTCACAAGCTCGTGCTGGAAGACGGCCGGGTTGATGTCGATAGTTACTGGCAACTCAATTATCAAACGACATCGCCAGTTCCCAGTGAACAAGATGCTGCCGAGCAACTGAGGGCTCTGCTGGCTGATAGTGTTCGCATGCGTTTGGTCTCAGATGTGCCACTTGGTGTGTTGCTATCAGGTGGCGTCGATTCATCGGCAATTGCAGCGTTAGCCGTTCGAGCGTCTTCGGAAGCAGTGAAGACATTTTCGATTTCTTTTGCCGAGACGTCGTTCGATGAGTCGGCGTATGCGAGAGGCGTTGCCAAGTTTCTTGGTACGGATCATCACGAAGAACGGCTGAGTGCCAATCTTGCCGCGAATCTTGTCAGCGAAATCGGCGCCTGGATGGATGAGCCGTTTAGTGATCCTTCGCTTGTTCCCACCTACCTGCTTTCAAGGTTCACACGGAAGCACGTAACGGTTGCGCTCGGTGGTGATGGTGGGGATGAATTGTTTGCCGGTTATCCGATGTATGCAGGTCATCAGTGGGCGGAGATCTATGACCAAGTGCCGAAGTTTTTACGAAGCGGGATCGTCGAGCCTCTCATTCGTTTGCTTCCGGTGAAGACGAAGAATCTGTCGTTTGACTACAAAGCGATGAAGTTTGTAACGGGCGTCAAGTATGACCCTGTCGCTCGGCATCACATTTGGTTCGGATCGTTTACGCCAGAGGAACAGCAACACTTATTGACTCGCGACGCCATCGCCGAAACGGATGGCGACATCTACCGACAGGCGCGCGAGATGATGAGTGAGTGTGGTCAGGAGGATCTCGTTAAGAGCATGCAGGATCTTGATACGCGTCTGTATCTCGCGGAAGACATACTAACGAAGGTCGACCGCGCGAGCATGGCCGTGTCACTGGAAGTGCGCGCACCATTCCTGGACCATCGTGTTGCCGAGTTTGCGGCATCGTTACCGAGCAGTTACAAGTTGCGCCGGCACAAGACGAAATACATTCTGAAGAAGGCTGTCGATGAAATGTTGCCGCGGTTTGTGACCCGGCGTGGAAAGAAAGGATTTGGCGTGCCTGTAGCTGAGTGGCTCAAGTTCAAGCTGCGGCCGTTGGCGAGAGACTTGTTGTCGCCAGAGCGTGTGCGTCGTGCGGGAGTTTTCAATCCAGAGTTTGTTTCGCGTTTACAGCATGAGCATGAGCAAGGTGTCGCAAACCATCGAAAGCTCCTTTGGACCTTGCTGATGTTTGAGCTATGGCATGAGAGCTTCATCGAGACACCGAGAAGGATTGAGACGTCGGTGAGTAGTTAGCTGATTTCTGATTGCTGATCTCTGATTGCTGATTTTTTCGATGTTTCCAGGCCAATCATGATGGGGGGTTCGGTGACGGCCCGCAAACCAGAAATCAGCAATCAGAAATCAGCAATTGACTTCGATGATTCATACACCAAACTTCTCTCCTGGTGCCGCGACCACGATTTTGCCGGACACGATCCTTTCGATGCACTAAACAGTCCTGTCTTCCAGTCGACTCCCTTAGCGCGATCCAGAAACGCCCGGCTCATTTGGACCCAGCTCGTTAAGCGATTACCTTCCGATCTTCGTGCGCTTTCACGGGTTCCTCCTGAACGAAACTCAAAGGGCATCGCTCTCTTCTGCCTCGCACAAATCTCCAATCATCGAAGGATGAAGAGCTCTGCATCTGAAAATCAGGCCCGACATCTTTTGGAAGATCTGTTAGCGATGCAAGTTACCGGCTGCAGCGGCGCTGCATGGGGTTACAACTTCGACTGGCAGAGTCGCAATTTCTTCGCGCCTAAAGGTACCCCGACAGTTGTTCCCACTGCTTTTGCTGCGCGTGCCTTTGTCGAGGCTGCTCGCGAGTTTCACGACGGCGAATACTTGTCAGTTGCACGCAGTGCGTGTGATTTCATCATTAACGACTTACCGCGCTGTCAGACTTCGTCTGATCAAATCTGCTTTAGTTATGCGCCGCAAAGCGACACGCAAATCTTCAATGCGAGTTTAATGGCAGCTGAAGTCTTAGCTTCCGTGGGTGGTCTAACAGGCGAAGTCGATCTTCTTGCCCTGGCTGAAATGGCCGCCCGTTATGTGATCCGTCAACAGCGCACCGACGGCTCGTGGACTTATGGGGCAGATCGAAAGCAAGGCTGGATCGATAATTTCCACACTGCCTTTGTTCTCTTTTCGCTAAAAAGGGTAATTGATGCATGTCGTTTGGGTGCTGAATTCAAGCAGTCGTTGCAACGTGGTTACGAGTACTGGAAGAAGAACTTCTTTCTTGCGGACGGTTGGCCGAAATACTACGATGACGACCCCTATCCTGCAGACGCGCATGCCGGCGCGAGCGCTATCGTTACTTTCCTGGAGTTGCGCGAGTTTGATCCGAACTCAATAAGGCTGGCAGAGAATGTTGCCCGGTGGACAATAGACAACCTCCAGGACGGGCAAGGGTTTTTCTACTATCAGAAGCGGCGGTTCTACACAGTGAAAAAACCCTACATGCGTTGGAGTCAGGCATGGATGCTGTACGCGCTGGCGAGATTGTGTGAAAACTAAAGCAGGTATCCGCAGATTACTCAGATTACGCCGATTCACTTTGGAACTTGTGAGTAGCCTGCCGTACGTAAAGAAATCTGCGTAATCTGTGATGAAACCTTTATGCCCATAGCTGACAACGTAGTTCTCGGACAAGACGTCCGAATCTTTCAGCCTGATCTAGTCAACCTATATGGTTGTTCGATCGGTGCTGAGACGAAGATTGGCGCGTTTGTGGAGATCCAAAAGAACGCCAGTGTGGGCGAGCGCTGCAAGATTTCGTCTCACAGTTTTATATGTGAAGGTGTGTCGATTGAGGATGAAGTCTTTGTCGGCCACGGAGTGATGTTTACAAACGATATCTATCCAAGGGCCGTAAACGAGGACGGTGCGCCACAAACAGAAGCTGATTGGGTAGTCGTGAAGACAACCGTAAGGACCCGGGCCAGCATCGGTAGTAACGCAACTATCATTGCGGGTGTGACAATCGGTGAGGCCGCGCTGATCGGTGCAGGGGCAGTGGTAACGAAGGATGTCCCAGACTTCGCTATCGTCGCGGGCGTTCCGGCACGCATCATCGGCGATGTCCGACGGCGTCGCTTGGATGGTTGAAGAGGCGAGACATTTCGACGGTTGAAAGTTTTTCCCGACGCTATGCGTCGAAACAACAAACGTCCCAACCAATGAAACGTCCTGAAATCTATTTAAAGCATGATTAAAGTCGGCGTAATAGGACATGGTTACTGGGGCCCGAACCTGGTGCGTAATTTTATGGCTGCACCCGGTTCGTCGGTCATTGCTGTCTGCGATCGTCGTGAAGAACGTCTTACACAGCTCCGAAAGCTTTATCCAACGTTAGCTCTCTATACCGAGGCATCCGATCTGATTAATGACCCGAGCATTGATGCAATCGTTATCGCGACACCGGTGGCCTCTCATTTCGATCTGGCATTGTCAGCAATGAAGGCGCGCAAGCACGTGCTGGTAGAAAAGCCTTTAGCTACCAACTCCGAACAAGCACGCAAACTGATCGAGGAGGCAGAGAAGCGTCAACTCGTTCTGATGGTCGATCATACGTTCGTGTACACGGACGCCGTGCGAAAGATGCGGGAGTTGATTTCATCTGGAGCGCTTGGCGAGATTTACTACTACGACGCAGTTCGCGTAAATCTAGGTCTATTCCAACACGATGTGAATGTGATCTGGGACTTGGCCATTCACGATTTATCGATCATGGACTATGTATTGCCGAACAAACCTGTGGCGATCTCAGCAACTGGTATTAGCCACGTGCCTGGCCAGCCTGAAAACGTCGCTTACATCACTCTGTTCTTCGCCAACACGCAAATTGCCCATGTTCACGTGAACTGGCTGACTCCAGTGAAGGTACGTCACACGTTGATCGGTGGAAGCGAGAAGATGATCCTTTACGACGATCTGGAGCCGAGCGACAAGTTGAAGGTCTACGACAAAGGCATTACCGTTACACCTGGACCAGAAGCCGTCTACAAGATGCTCGTTAGTTATCGCTCGGGCGATATGTGGGCGCCACGTCTCGACAACACTGAAGCGTTACAGACCGAAGCCCTGCACTTCATTGACTGCGTGGAGAACAAACGCCAACCCGAGACGAATGGAGCGGGCGGACTGAGAATGGTGCAGATGATTGAAGCAGCTGAACAGTCGCTACGAAGTCGCGGGCGGTTGGTTGAGCTTAAGTTGTGAAACGTCTTTGGCCTTGGGTCTTTGGTTTTTGGTCTTTGGTTATTGAATGTAAAGCCGAAGCTCAAGGGTTCAAAGGCCAAAGACCAAAAGCCAAAGACCAAATCTAATGCGTCTCTGGATCGACCTCGCAAACTCACCGCACGTTCCTTTCTTTCGAGCGTTAATTGATCGATTCAACGCTAAGGGGCACGAAATCGAAATCACAGCTCGTGACTTTGCCGAAACCATTCCTCTCGCAAAAGCCGCCAATCTTTCTGTTGAAGTGGTTGGGGTTCATGGTGGTCGCCCGGTCTCCGCCAAAGCCGGCAACCTTGTCAACCGAGCCTGGTCACTTGCCGGTTGGGCACGCAAACGAAAGTTTGATCTCGCAATCAGTCATAACTCCTACTCTCAGATCCTTGCCGCAGCTGCCTTGCGACTCAGATGCGTCACGCTGATGGACTATGAATATCAGCCTGCGAACCATCTCGCCTTTAGATTGACCTCAAAGATCATAGTTCCGACAAGTTTTCCCGATAAACGCTTACGTCGTTATGGCGCCAACCCTCGGAAGGTTCGTCGCTATCAAGGTACGAAAGAAGATGTTTACCTCGCCGACTTTCAGCCGGATCCGTCATTTGCAACGCAGTTGTCTCAGCTCGGGATCGCGCCGGACAATGTGCTCGTTCTGATGCGACCTCCTGCTTACGAGGCGTTGTACCATCGTTTTCAGAATTCGCTCTTTGACGCAGCATTGGAGCGGCTGCTTGCAGACGCGAATGTGCGTGTGGTGTTGTTGCCACGAAGCGATGCCCAGCGCGCGCACTATGGCAATTTGGGAGCGCACGTTCTGGGACCGCAGGTGCTGGGAG
>DATEXA010000097.1:0-2317 GCA_035257465.1 Pyrinomonadaceae bacterium
CGCAAAACGTGGCGGTGTCCATGTAGGAGACTCCCCGATAGGAGGAAACACCGACAATCATGACATTCACAATCGTTGCAACTGCAACGAACAGAAGCGCGTTACGGATCTGCGCCGTGTTGAGATCAATTTCAGGGTAAATGGCAGGCAGTTCGCCTGTGGCGCGCAGTCGCCGACGCCTCAAGAAAATACCGATGGGAATCAGAATTAAACCCAACAGGAAAACTGCTGGCAAAATTAGAAAAAGCAAGATGCCGATGTAGGGGTGCGGAGGCCCTGGTAGTATGAAGTCGAAGATCCAGAAACCGATCAACACGATAGCAGAACTGGTGGTTAAAACGACTCCGATCAGGCTAATGATGTTCTGGCTGAGGTAGTAGATTAGCCGAGCCCATTCCTTCAAGGTATTTTGCGGACTCATATCGCGGAAACCTCGAAAAACAGGAATCGCATTGAGCTACTCGTTGCTTCGCGCACGCTCATTGCGGAGCATCCGCTTTTCGGTTTGCGTGCGATGCCAGCATCTTTGAGCCGCCGCCCCACGCTTCACTTTTTCGTCCCGATCGAGCGGGCGAAAACAACCAGGCCCTTTACCTCGTCCGGCGTCAATGTCTTAAAAGGCGGCATCTTGCCTTTCCCACCGGAAATGATCGCGCCCAAATCAGAATCGCTCATTTTCTGCACATCCTCGGAGGAGAGATCTCTCAACTTCATCGCCTTGCCGGCCGCTGTGTCGCCCTTACCGTCCGGACCGTGGCACGAAGCGCATTTTTGCTTGTAGATGGCCGCACTCTTGTCGTCGGATCGTGCCTGCTCGGAAAACATTCCCGCGGCTGCCAGAACCCCAGCGCCCAGAATCAGTATGGCCCCCGTGAGTCTCATGATGTTTCATCCCTCCTTAGCTAACCCAGGTTTGTTGTTCGACCCCCGGGGAGTACAAGCGAATGTTCAAAACGCGTACCGTACCGACAGCGCGACGCGTGGTGACGAAGTGAGGACCATTTTCGTGGTACTTATAAAAGCCCTTAGTGACATATCTCGTGACAGGTCTTGCAGATATCACATAGAGGGAAGAATTCCACCAGGTATCCAAATGGAAGGAATGCAGTGTGGATACCAATACGCTGAAACCCAACCAAGGACCGGCAACCTCATGCAAACACCAACAAACTAAGAGCCTTAACTGAGCACACGCTGACGGTGAGATTGTTCATCCTAGGCGCGCACATGGCTCAAATGAGGCAGCACAGCTGCAAGGCTGCCCCAAAAGGCTCAGCTCCCTTTCGATGGATGACTGGGCGTGCGATTGTCGTGTATAGCTGAGATAGCCCGAGGGACGATCAAGGAGATGAGAGCTTGTACCTTGCGCATGTCGCGGGCGGCGAGAGTTTCTGAGTTTATTTCTCGGTGTTAGCGCCACGTGAAGAAAACAGTTCTATTTGTTTCCGCACCTCGCCCAAATTGATTGGCTTCGCGATATAGGAATCAAAGCCCGCCGCGATCGCTCGTTCCCGATCCCCCAGCATCGCGCTGGCTGTCACAGCAACCACCGGCAATCCGCGGAAAAGAATGTCAGATCGCAATTCCTGGATGACACCGAAGCCGTCCATGACAGGCATTTGCAAATCCAAAAACACCAGGTCAGGTCGATCCTGGTGAATCATATCAAGAGCATCGCGACCACTGACGGCTTCCATGACGCGGTGACCGGATGTTTCCAGGATCTCTCTCATCAGTTCACGGCTGGGAAAATTATCGTCTACCAAGAGAATTTTCATCGAACCCCGCTTATGCGGCGCTGACTGATGTGTCCTTCCGTGTGGTAGGCATTGTGAAACAAAACCGGCTTCCCTTCCCCGGTTCACTCGCCACCTTAATCCTGCCGCCATGCTGCTCAACGAGGAGTTTCGTTATCGACAACCCGAGGCCTGTGCCCTCACGAATGCCAGGCCCAGTCGCTGAAAGTTGGTGAAACGCCTCAAAAACTGATTCTTGCTCTTCCTGAGGTATGCCGATTCCCGTATCAAGCACGGAGATAGCAAGCAGTGACCCTTCTCGTCGCGCAACCAAGCGTACTTGGCCTTCTTCCGGTGTAAACTTGATCGCGTTGCTCAGAAGATTGTAGAGCACCTGCTTTACGCGTACGCGGTCCGCATCGAGAAATAATTCCTCGCTCACTTCAGTCCTCAACTCAATTTCCTTTGCGGCAGCCAAGGGCCGCAAGGTTGACAACACCTCGTCAACGGCGACGCTCATATGAAAGGTTTCATACTTCAGCTCTAAACGTCCCGCCTCAATCTTGGAAAGATCAAGAATG
>DATEXA010000098.1:0-31502 GCA_035257465.1 Pyrinomonadaceae bacterium
CTTGCGAGCCTCTAACTAACGGGCAAATTCAACGATTCGATGCCGCGGCCGCGATGTTAGCCGACCAAGGCTACCGTCCAACGTATTTACATCTCGCGAACTCCGCCGCGATCTACGGTCGTCGCGAGTCGTGGGGCAACATGGTTCGACCTGGTGGGGTGCTTTATGGTTTGTGGCGTGACGTGCTTCCTATCTCTGTTTCTGACAGCGGACTGCGACAGGTAATGTCGCTTCATTCGCGAATCTGTTTGTTGAAATGGGTGCCGGCGGGCGAAACAATTGGGTACGGTTGCACCTTTGAAGCTTCCAGAAAAACACTGATCGCGACGGTTCCTCTGGGCTATCACGACGGTTACATGCGCGGGCTTTCAAACCGGGCGAATGTAATTGTCCGTGGAGTGTTGGCTCCTGTAATTGGGCGAGTGTCGATGGATTTGACGTTGATCGATGTGACGAATGTTCACGATGTCCAGTTGAATGATCAAGTCACATTGCTGGGAGGGAACAAGGCAACATCCGACGTTTCGATCTCAGCTGAAGACTTAGCGAGGATAGTTGGTACGCTGTCCTACGAAGTGACGTGTGGTGTTGGTCAGCGAGTGCCCAGGGTGTACGTGTAAAGCCAAATCATCGGCAGATTACGGGAACTACCCAAGTCATTTTCCATAGATCATTTGACATTTCTCAGTTGTCATTTGGGAGGTCTCAGTGTCTCTGCTTTAACGGTGGGCACCGCTAATCGCTAAACGGCCAAGAGAGTTCCGAAATGGCAACTGAGAAATGTCAAATGATATATGGAAAATGACTGGGTAGTTGCGTAATCTGCGGATGGCATCTCGAAACCGTTATGAATAATCAACCACAGAGCCTCAGTGTCAAAGTTAATGACAAAGACAGTGTCACGGCGCTTCTTTATTCAGCTGACGCAAAAAGTCGACTTAAAGCGACGATTTTGCTTGGCCATGGAGCCGGTGCCAACCAATCAAGCAGCTTCATGAAACTGTTTGCGACTGGACTCGCGCAGCGCGGCCTGGACGCCATGACGTTCAACTTCGTCTACACCGAGCTAGGAAAAGGTGCTCCCGATCCAAAGGCAAAGTTGGAATCGTGCTTCCGTGCGGTTATCGATGCGGCTTTGACGAACAAGAAACTGAAAGGCAGTCGGCTTTTCATTGGTGGGAAGTCGATGGGTGGAAGGATTGCATCTCAGGTTGCTGCGGATGCGTGTGAGAAAGCAGAGCCTCTCGCGAAACAGATCGATGGCCTTGTCTTTCTTGGTTATCCATTACATCCGCCTGGCAATCCGGCGAAGTTGCGAGTGGAGCATCTGCCGCAGATCAAAATGCCGATGTTGTTTTTGCAGGGAACCCGTGACTCGCTGGGAACGAGCGAAGAGATAAAGCCGTTCATTAAGAAACTCCGTCTTCCCGCGATGTTATACGCGATCGAAGGTGGCGATCATTCGTTCAAAGCACCTAAGAAGTTTGGAAAGACTCAGGATGAGATTTATGAGGCGGCGATGGATGAGATCGTGAAGTGGATAAAGGGAATACTTACTACTTAGGAATCGACTTCTCCACCGGTAATTCAGTTCGATTACTCCAGTCTTCAAACGAACCGTCATACACATGCGCATCGTAACCAAGATAACGGGCAACGAAGTGAAGGAGACTGGCTTGTTGTCCGATATGACAGTAAGTGGCAACACTGCTGTTTGGTTTTACGTCCGCAGCGTTGAAGAGATCTCGCAGTGCGCTCGCAGACTTGAACTTGTTGTTTGAGTCTTCAACCAGACTCGAGAACGGAATGTTCTTCGCGTGTGGAATATGTCCACCACGAGGCATGCGACCCTGTTCGGCTCCCGTGTAGAACTGAGGCGCACGGGCGTCGAGGATTCTTACCTCCGGCTTGTCGAGATTGTTTTTGACCCAGGCAGCGTCGACGATGAGTTTGCTATTTGGATGTGGAGTCAATGATCCCTTCTTAGGTTCAACAAGATCGGCTGTCACTGGCTTTCCTTCAGCACGCCACGCCGGTAAGCCACCATCAAGAATCGACGTGCGATCGCCGAAGCCAAGGTAGTCGAGTGTCATGAAGACTCTCGCGGTTGGCGTTACCCAGTCCTTACCAAAATAGATCACGATTCGAGAATTGTCTGATACTCCAAGTGTTTCAAACGTAGTCTTCAGTTGATCCACGGTCGGCAACTCGAGCGTCAACCCCTCTCCTCTTGGCGTGGAAATGTCAGCGAGTTGGATGAATTGGGCGCGTGGGATATGCGACGACAAGTATTCGTCTTTTTCGCCGACCTGCAGAAGTACTATAGAGTCATCGTTGAGATGTTTAGCAAGCCAGTCGGTGGTGACTATAAGCGAGTCGTTGAGTTTGGGAGTCTGCGCCTCCGCCAGAAGGGCAGATGTGAACAGCAACGCAGTGACCAAGAGTAAGCGGGAGATGCGGGTCATGTTTGTACACCTCTATTGAAAGCTTGTCACAAAGGATAAGCCCTGAGATATGGAATCTCAATCGTGCGGGTAATACACGAGTCTTCACATTGCTCACGACTCAGGTTACATTCTTGCAGCAGGTTTCAGCATTAGAGAGGCTATTAGCAGATTACGTAGCAGGACCGAGCCGCAATCAAAGCTTCGGTCCCTGAGAGACCAAAAACTTGCTCAAAAAACACGAAGCTATCAGGTTGCTTCGCAGATTTGATTTCAGAACGGTTGGGCTTACCGCCTCTTTTCGCAAAAGAAAATCTGCGGAATGTGTTGATGATCGTTCTTATGTTTCCCCATGACAAAACAAACTGACTTCATAACCACCTTCAGCAAACTAAAAGCACTCCTGCAACCCTACGAATCGAAGTTGATTGTTGTCGCTGATACCGAAGATCACTATGCACTTGAAACGCCGCACGTGATGAAGAACAAGCACCGCGTCTACTTTGCGGGTGTCAAGATTGGTAAGTCTTACGTCAGCTATCACCTCATGCCGGTATATGCGCTTGAGGAAGTGCGCGACGAAATCTCACCTGAACTGAAAAAACGCATGCAGGGAAAGTCATGCTTTAACTTTTCCGAGCCGGATGAGAAACTCTTCAAAGAACTTGCCAGGTTAACCAAAGTCGGATTCAAGCGATTCACCTCGAAAGATTTCTATTCACGGTTTTGAGGAAGTAGCGAAGGCATCGGACCGGGAATGTGCAATGGTGCGAGAAGCTTTGCACTCGACGTGGCAGAAAATATTTATGTCTCAAACCAGACGGCGAGCAGACAACAGGAATGATCTTCAATGACAAGAACGAATAGGAAATGGGAAATGGAAAATGACCAATGAGAAATAGATCCATCTTGTTTTCTCTTCTTCTTTTGCTTGGTGGAGTCGTTCCAAGTTTTGCGCAAACTCAGATCATCCTGCTTGGGACTGGTACGCCGTATCCTGATCCACACGCGTCCGGTCCTGCCACAGCAGTAATCGTTGGCAAGCGTGTGTTCCTCTTCGATGCAGGAGCAGGCGTGATGCGACAAGCTAATGCTGCTGGCCTTCCACTCACTGGACCAGAAGCTACGTTCATTACGCATCTTCATTCAGATCACACACTTGGTTATCCAGATCTCATCCTGACATCGTGGGTCATGCAGCGTAGAAAGCCTCTGGAAGTTTACGGTCCCCTTGGACTGCAGCGAATGACAAACCACTTGTTGGCTGCTTTCTCAGAAGATATTGAAGTGAGAACACGTGGTCTTGAAAGAGAAGTCCCGCAGTGGTTGCATGTAAGGGTTCATGAGATTCAGGCTGGAGTCATTTTCGATCGCGACGGTGTTAGGGTGACGGCGATCCGTGTACCACATGGAAGTTGGAAGAACGCGTTTGCATACCGTGTCGATACACCAGATCGGTCGATCCTGATTTCGGGAGACACGGCGCCCAGCAAAGCGTTGATTGCGGCCGCGCAAGATATCGACATTCTCGTTCACGAAGTTTATTTGTCGACCAATCTCAAGCCGCAAGATCGTCCTGGTGGCAAATTGTGGCCCCCGTATATGCGTGAGTTTCACACCTCTGAACGTGAACTTGGCGACATCGCAGCAAAGGCGAATTGTAAAACTCTAGTCCTGACTCACATCATTCGGTTCGGTGGCACCGATGAGCAGTTACTATCTGGTATCAGGAGCGCTGGCTACACAGGTAATGTGATTGTTGGTAAAGATCTCGGGCGTTACTGACTTTAGATCTACCGGGCGGGAGAGGTACGCTGCGTGGTGCGTTGCGTACCTCTTTGCTTTGGCGGGAAAGCGAAATACCACAGTCAGGGCAGAACGAAGTTGTACGTGATCACACCCGACACCTTCACGGGCTGACCGTTGATCGTGGTCGGCGAAAAGCGAGCTTGCAGAGCTGCTCTTTGTGAGTCAGGGACTAGCAACGGATGGCCCGACATCGCCTTGGCCGACAATACCCGGCCCACTTCATCTATCAATACTTGAACAGTAACTATCCCCTGCACTCGGATTTGCTTTGCCATCTGCGGATACGGTGGCTTGGGCAGGGAGATAGCACGGCTGTTGAGGATTTCTGAGACCTTTACGATCTTCGGCACAACCGGGGTCGGTTGTGGCGCGGGCGGCGGATCATCGTCGATCACTATTCGGCTGGGTGTCACAACCGCTCCGCCGTTGTTACTTCTTCCTCCGCCAATCGGAGGCGGATCATAATCTCTTCCCGTTATCCTTACTGGTCCTGGAGGTAATGGGAGAACAGTATTTCTTTCTGCGGAAACTCTGTCTGGAACCACTTCTGGATGCTCGACGCTAAGCATAGCGATAGCTCGCTCGGGTACTGCCGATCGGACATTATTTGAGGTGTTCCGTGGTGGTTCAGCCACTGGCCTCGGGGTATCAGGTACGATCTCTTGTGGCGGCAGAAGCATGACAACTTCCAAGTTCTGTTCTTCCAGATGCGTGTCGTAAGCGTAGATGCTGACGACTCCCGTAATCACGAACAGAACAACGTAAGTGGCAGTGGTAAATAGGAGAAAGGATCCTCGGCGCTTAAACTCTTTTGCGTGTGAGCTTGATTCAATAAGGTTAGTAAACATGCATGTCCTCCCGGTCGATATTTCTGAGGTGCGAACTTCGAAGCTTTTAAATCGACTGGCGGCGATGCGCCTGTGATCGAAGGCTCGAGGTCCGCTATTCGCCGGTGCCATGCGGGGTCGCGGAATTCAGTCCGCAAGTTTAGACACCAAAGTAGGGTGTAGGTTCCAAGACGAATCTCAGATCTCAGATTGCATATCTCAGACTTCACAGAATTTCGCTTTCAAGGTTCGGTTTGAAATATTTAGTGTCTGAGATCTTGAATCTGAGATCTGAGATTCGAGCCCTGAGATCCGAGACTTGAAACATCCCTCTTGACCTCATACGATTACCTCGCTCTCCGATCCGATCCCCCAACCGAGGAGAAATTCCAGTGGCAACCAAGCAAGCCTTCCAGGAACAGCTCAACCCTTACGAGATTGCAAAACAGCAGTTCAATCGCGCTGCTGACTATCTCGACCTCGATTCGTCAATGCGGCGTGTTTTGGAGAATGCTAAGCGCCAGTTGATTGTTTCGATACCGGTGAAGATGGACGGTGGAGACGTTCAGGTATTTGAAGGTTATCGAGTCCAGCACAACATTGCGCGCGGGCCAGCGAAAGGCGGTATTCGTTATCACCCAAACGTTACTCTCGATGAGGTAAAGGCCCTGGCATCGTGGATGACGTGGAAATGTGCGACTGTCGGAATTCCTTACGGCGGCGGCAAAGGGGGAGTAATTTGCGATCCGAAGAGTTTATCGAAGAGTGAACTTGAGCGACTTACGCGCCGCTACGCTTTTGAAATCGCCCCCATCATCGGTCCCGATCGCGACATCCCGGCTCCTGACGTGTACACCGATGAGCAAACCATGGCATGGATCATGGACACGATCTCGATGGTGCGCGGACACACAGAGCTTGGAGTTGTAACAGGCAAACCGATTGCGCTCGGCGGTTCACAGGGTCGTGCTGAAGCGACGGCACGCGGTTGTCTATATGCCTTGCGTGAAGCCTGTCGAGTGAAGGGAATTGATTTGAAAGGTGCTCGGGTAGCAGTTCATGGTTTCGGCAATGCAGGTGCGAACATTGCCAGACTCGTTGCTGAAGACGGGGCCAAGGTCGTGGCGGCGTGCGACTCTAAAGCGGGTATCTATTCTGCAAGTGGAATCGATATACCCGCGGCGCTGAAACACAAAGCAATGACTGCTTCGCTTGCAGGCTTACCAGGCACAAAAGAAATTGCGTCTGAGGACATTATCGGCGTTGACTGCGAAATCCTTCTGCCGTCAGCTCTGGAGAACGCGATTACTCTCAAAACAGTAGGTAGCGTTAAAGCGAAGATCATTGCTGAATTAGCAAACGGACCAACGACACCTGGCGCTGATCGAGTGTTGGCCGACGAGGGAGTCTTTCTTGTCCCAGACATTCTGGCGAACGCCGGTGGTGTGACTGTTAGTTACTACGAATGGGTGCAGGATCAGAATTCATTCTTCTGGTCCGAGAAGCTGATAAACGAAACACTTGAACAAACGATCCGCACGGCATTCGACTCGGTTCACAACACGGCACAGCGTTACGACACCGACATGAGGACGGGCGCGTACATACTGGCGGTGGGTCGGGTGGTTGAAGCGACGAGTGTAAGAGGAATATTCCCATAGGAGAGGAGCTTTGTGCTTTGTACTTAGTTCTTTGTTCGTGTGTGCCTGAGAAGTACAAAGATCAAAATACAAAGCACAAAGATCAGAGCACAAGGATAAGATTGTTATGACAAAGGGCGACGACATTACCGTCTACGAAAAACCAACCTGCACGAAGTGTCGCGAGATGGACAAGTTTCTGCGCGAGCGCGGAGTGGATTTCTCTAAGGTCAACTACTACATCGAACCACTTACCAAAAAGAAACTGACTGAACTTTTGCGCAAGATGAATCTCAGCCCTCGAGACATTCTGCGGAAGAGTGAGCCTGTCTATCGAGAACTCGGCATAGCCTCAGGCGAGTTTAGCGATGCGCAATTGATCGCTCTGATGGTTGAGCATCCTGATCTGATGCAAAGACCAATTGTCGAACGCGGCGACCGCGCAGTACTTGGTCGACCCACTGAGAATGTCGAAGAATTACTGTAGAGCAGGCGGCCTTTGGTCTTTGGTCTTAATAGTGGCAACGTAGTCAGTAACAGAGCGGTAGCGCGTGGGTGAACGTCACATTCCACAATACTAGTTAGCGATGGTGAGGTCGACCCACGCGCTACTGCGCTGTGGTACTGACCGATTGACCACTGCGTTTCCAAGACTTTTATAAGACCGAAACCAAAGCCCAAAAACAAATATTCCCCCCAAAGGCCATCCCTTGAAAAAACCAGAAACAATCTACGTCTGCCAGAGTTGCGGACATCAGTCGCGTAAGTGGCTGGGAAAGTGCCCCGAATGTGGCGAGTGGAATTCGCTTGTCGAAGAGCGGGCCCAACCCGTCAAAAAGGGAAGTGCAAGAAATAGCTTTGCGCTTCGAGAAGTGACCGCCGTTCCTTTTAGTGAGATCGAACCGCAGGACGATGTGCGCGTGTCGTCCGGCGTGACTGAATTTGATCGCGTCCTCGGCGGTGGCATTGTCCCGGGAACGCTCGTTCTTATTGGAGGGGATCCGGGCATTGGGAAGAGTACTTTGCTGCTGCAGGTAGCTGATCGACTTAGCGCCCAGGGAACAACGGTTCTTTACGTTTCTGGTGAAGAATCTGAACGTCAGATCAAGTTACGCGGCGAGCGACTGCAAGTTGAAGCAAAAAACGTTTACCTGCTTCCCGAAACAAATCTCGAAAACATCTTCCACGAGATTGATAAGCTAAAGCCGGGAACAATCATTGTTGATTCGATCCAGACGGTCTTTTCGAGTCTGATTGAATCGGCACCCGGTTCAGTTTCGCAAGTTAGAGAAGTTGCTCACCAGTTCTTGATGCTTGCCAAGAACCGCAACTTTCCGGTCTTCCTCATCGGTCACATCACTAAGGAAGGTTCACTTGCCGGCCCAAAGGCTTTGGAGCACATCGTCGATACCGTTTTATATTTTGAAGGCGAGCGACATCACAATCATCGCATCGTGAGAGCGACAAAGAACCGGTTTGGCGCGGCTAATGAAGTCGGTGTATTTGAGATGACCAGTACCGGTTTGATTCCCGTTGCAAATCCATCGCTGATGTTTTTGCAAGAACGTCCACTGAATGTTGCCGGCTCAATTGTGACGGCGTGTATGGAAGGTACACGACCGATGCTGGTTGAAATTCAAGCGCTCGTTTCAGGCAGTAAATACGGAACCGGGAAACGAATGACGCAGGGAGTAGATCAGAGCCGCGTGGCTTTGCTGATAGCGATGCTGGAGAAGCGCGCTGGTTTTCAGTTGGTTGGTGACGATGTGTTTGTAAATATCGCGGGTGGTCTCGAAGTCGATGAGCCCGCCGCGGATCTTGGTGTGGTGACTGCGATAGCCTCCAGTTTTAAGAACATGACGATTGATCCGCAGACGGCGGTGTTTGGTGAAGTGGGCCTGACGGGTGAGGTTCGTGGCGCGATGCAAGCGTCGGTTCGGGCGCGAGAGGCACAGGCACTTGGTTTCAAGAAGATCGTGATGCCGGCGTCGAATGTTAGTGGGCTGGAGCGACTGCTGGGGGTGCGCGTGGTCGGCGTACGGTCAGTTGACGAGGCGTTGGAGGAGTTGTTCTAGTAGAGAAGCGTCCGGACGTAAAGTGGCCACAGATTCACACAGACGATCACAGATATGGATTCAGCTTGAACGAGGAAGCCAGCTTTTTATCAAGATCCTCGGTCTAATCTGTGGCCATTCCCGTCCAGTAGCTTCGCTCCTGGTTCTGTATTAATGCTTTTCGTATGTGATGACGCGCAGCTCATCATTGAGTTTTCTAGTCCCAGTTCTACTGAACCCATCCAAATACCCTTCCGGCATAAACGCGTCAGCCCCGTTCACAGTCAACGGAACTTCAGTGATTACCCATCTCTCAACATGCGCCAGGAACTCTTTGTAAATCTGAGCGCCTCCGATCACAAACAAATCAGTCGAAAGACTCTTGCTGAATGAGAGCACTGATTCAATGTCGCGCAAGACGACCAGTGATTCCTCCGGTTCGATGTTTGAATCGCGACTGAGCACGATGTTCAAACGATTCTTCAGAGGTTTCCCCAGCGTCAACCATGTCTTTCTGCCCATTACGACCGCGTGACCGGTGGTAGTTTCGCGAAAGAATTTCATGTCAGCAGAGTAGTGCCATGGCAGTTTCCCGGCCTTTCCGATCGCGTTGTTCTGGCTAACTGCTGCGATTCCGATAATCATGTTCTTGCTATTTCAAGTCTGGTTAAAAGAGCTGATGCAGTCTTTGACTTTCTCTGCGCCTCCTCTGCGTTCTCTGCGTCTATGCGGTTGAATATGCGAATGGCGAAATCAATTTACCGCAGAGACGCAGAGAACGCAGAGGAGGCGCAGAGACTTGCTTTCCAAATTGAAAACGAGCATGGTTTATGGGCCGTCTCTTAGATCTCATTGTCCCAGAACTTCTCCTATGAAATCGATAACACGAATCCTACTCATCGTTGCTGTTGTCGCTGCCATCTATTTCATTACGATCGGGAGAAACGACCTCTATCGTTTTATCTACGCAGCCGGAGATGTGATTCAATCGTTTGCCGATAACTATCGAAGGAAGTGATTGGCTGCTGTTCTCCTGTTCAAAACTCAATGGTCGTTAAACCCTTAGACCGCAACGGGGGCCGCAATCTTGCCGTGTGACTTGTAGCCAATCAGATTCAGGTGCTCATAAGTCACACTCAACAGTCCCTCCAGTGCTCGCAAACGCCGATCAGGATCGTTTATTTCAAGCGTTGGCAGGGGAAGAGGTTCACGCGATAACAACTCCTCAACTTGCTCAAGGTGATTCAAATAAATGTGGTAATCGCCCAGCGAGTAGACAAACTCTCCTGGTTCCAATTCACAAACGTGGGCCACGAGATGAGTAAGCAAAGCATACGAACTGATATTAAAAGGCACCCCAAGAAAAGCGTCAGCTGATCTTTGGTAGAGTTGGCAATGAAGTTTCTTGTATCCCTCAACTTTGAAATGAAACAGCGTGTGACAGGGAGGGAGGTCCACGTTTTCAGCCTGTCGCGGATCCCAACCGGTCACAATCAAACGCCGTGAATCGGGGTTCTTTTGTATCTGCTGAATGAGTCGCGCTATCTGATCGACGCCATCACGTTCAGGGTAGTTTCCTCCAAACGAACGCCAAAGATATCCATAGACCGGGCCAAGGTCCCCGGCTTGTCTGCCGAACTTCGCAGTGTGTTCTTCGTCAGCCCATTCAGCCCATATGTCGACACCGCGCGCACGCAGCTTTGCTTCGTCAGTATCTCCGGAGAGGAACCAAAACAGCTCTTCAGCAACCCAACGAAAAGGAACCTTTTTTGTTGTTACGATCGGGAATCCATCCTTCAGATTGAAACGCGTCTGAAACCCAAAGTGAGAAATTGTTCCGACACCGGTCCTGTCCTGATGTCTACTTCCATTCTGAAGAATTGATCGAAGGAGATCGTGATATTGTTTCATCTTAAATCGGACCTGCTACTTCATAATAGCTTAAGGAAGCGTCAATGAAACAATACAGACTCTGCTTTTTAGGTTTCGGTAATGTTGGCCGCGCTTTGGCCCGATTGCTGGTTGCCAAGACGACAGAGTTGCGTACGGCTTACGGAATTGAGTGGAGTATTTCCGGTGTTGCTACGAGACGGATGGGCTGGCGTTACTACGAGAATGGTTGCGACGTTGCGAGTTTGCTCGCAGGAACGGAAACAAACTACAAAACCGAAAGCGACGTGATTGATTGGTTGAACGCTGCAGAGCCTGATGTTGTCTTCGAAACAACTTCACTCAATCCGGAAAATGGTCAGCCGGCGATCGATTATTTGAAAGCATGTCTAACAGCCGGAGCCCACGCAATCTCAGCGAACAAGGCTCCGCTGGTTTACGCATATAACGAATTGCAGACACTCGCCAAAAGCAAAGGCAAGCAATTCCTTTTTGAATCGGCAGTCTTAGACAGCGCGCCCGTGTTTTCTCTTTTCCGAGAAACACTTCCGGTTACCAAAATCCGCGGCTTTACCGGCATCTTTAACTCAACCACAAACGTTATTCTGGAGACCATGGAAGCGGGTCGCACTTTCGAAGAAGGTGTGAAAGCCGCTCAGGAATTAGGTGTTGCCGAAACAGATCCCACCAACGACATTGAAGGTTGGGACGCCATCATGAAAGTATGCGCGATCGCCAATGTAATTCTCAAAACGCGTTTGCTACCGACCGACGTTCGCCGTGAGAGCATCCGCGGATTGGATCCAACAACGTTGCAGGTTGCTCGGTCCGAAGGCAAGCCTTTTAAGCTTGTCGCGCGTGCCAAGGTAAATGAGGACAACTCCATCAGCGCAACGGTCAGACCGGAACAGATCGCTGTGTCAGAGCCTCTCGGTGGTGTGAGGGGAACTTCGCTTGCCGTCCACTTCGAACTCGACATAATCCCCGGCCTGACAATCATTTCGCATCGACCAAACCTGCAAAGCACGGCTTACGGTCTTCTTGCGGACTTTGTTAATGCCTTGCGTTAGTTTTAGTGGGCGCAACACGACGGCAACATCAAAACAACTTTGTCGCATCCTGCCTCAAAATTTTCTTCGCGAGAATGGCCACCTTCTGGTAACGTGGTGTCGGCAGGCTCGCAGGCTTTTAGCGATGAGCGCTTTGTTTACCAGGTGTAGACGGCTCCAACCCTTCAGAAGAATCCCTTTTGAACTTTTAATAGCTGTTCGATTCAACGGCATCCTGAGCTGACTTACCCAGCGACCGATGTACGTTTTCTTGTCCTAACCTCCCAAGCTTTCAGAGATTCATTCAGACACTGCCCAGTCTGTTTGGAACCCGAGATCTGTTTGAGCACTGGAGGATCAAGGTCATGGAACGTTGCAGCAACAAAGCGTCTGAGCCCGACCTCAGGATATTGTTGGTGTATGAAAGCATAGATATCCGCAATGAGATCGAAAAGACTCTGCATAACTCAAATTTCGAAAACTTTCACCTCGAATGTCTTTCTGTTCAGTTAAGCAGCGAAGGAACGCCAGGTAAGCATGACATATGCCTGCTCGAGTCAACCGGCGACAGCGCAATCCAATATCTTTTGCGACTCAAGGCTCTACTTAACTGTCCGATTCTTTTCTTAACTCGCGATTCCGGAACGGAGATACTCAACGCGTTGCGTTACGGTGCGGCAGATTGTTTGATTAGAGGGCGACTTAACGCGGCGGAATTAGAGGAAGCGATCTGTGCGGCAGTTGAGAATGCACGCATGCTTCAACTACTGGATCAATATGAGCGGTGGTATCTGAGTTTGACAGAGCATAGTAACGACCTCATTTTTACGCAGGACCTCGAGGGCAACATCAGTTCAATCAATCGGGTTGTAGAGAGATTAACTGGCTTCACACCGGATGAGATCGTCGGTATGAACTTCAGGCAATTCATTGCACCTGAATACTCGGACCTTCTTTGGAAAAACACGATTCGAATGCTCGAAGATCGGCAGCCTTCAACGATCGAATTGGCTATTGTTTCGAAGAATAGAAATCGGATACACGTACGAATGACCACTCATCTCGTTTACAGGCATGGCGCACCAACCGGCATACAAGGAGTAATGCGTGTTCTGACCGGACATCAACCCTGGGCCAGTTCGTCGATGCCCTCCAACAAACGGTCAATTTCTTCTTCTGTCGTATAACAAGCGCAACCTGCTCGCAGTAACCCTTCATCAACCAGGCCTAAACGCTCAACGACAGTCGCCGCATAAAAGTCACCATGCGAGAGAAACAGACCTTTGTCCGACAGTTTTTTCGCCGCCTCGCTTGACGGACAACCTGCAATCGTAAACGACACGGTCGGTGTACGCGGAAGATCGGGCGGAGGCCCATAGAGGGTCACGCGGGAGATCGCGCTTAAACCGTTCCACAGACGTTCGAACAAGCTCGCGTTCCGTGCGTGAGTATCACTGAAGAAGTTTGCTAGTTGTTCGCGTCTGGTTGGCAGAGAGCTAAGGGAGGCGAGAAAGTCGACGGCTGCTGCAGCGCCCACCATTCCTTCCTGGTTTTGAGTTCCAGTTTCAGCATTCTCGGGAGCGTAATTCGGAGCGGGTACCAATCTGGGAAAGTCTGTCTTTTCGTACAGTTCGCGTTTGCCGTACAGCACACCGATGTGTGGGCCGTAAAACTTGTACGCCGACATTGCCAGGAAGTCGCAGTCGAGTTCCTTCACGTCAATGAGCGCGTGCGGTGCAAAATGCACTGCATCGATAAAGGCCAGTGCCCCCACGCTATGTGCAAGTTCAATTGCGGCTTGAATGTTATTGATCGTTCCCAGTGAATTTGAAGCTGCGCCTATCGCAACGACTTTGGTCTTCGATCCGATTGCCTGCTCTAATTCGTTGTAGTTTAGTTGACCCGTTTCGGTGTCCAGTCCAACGGTCTGCACCTTTAAGCCACGCTCTGTCTCCAAACGACGCCATGGATCAATGTTAGCGTGGTGATCCAATTGTGTGACGACAATCTCATCGCCTGCCGAATAATTCACACTGAGAGCTCGCGACAAATGAAACGTCAGCGTCGTCATGTTTGAGCCAAACGAGATCTCTTGTGCGGATGCATTCAGAAACTCGCCGAGTACCTGCCGGGCATTCTCAATTGCCGCATCCGTCTCGGCGCTCGTAGGGTATTCCCAGTGTGTGTTTGCATTATGGTGATAGAGATAGTCGCCCATCTTCTCAACGACGTAGCGCGGCACTTGCGTTCCGCCCGGTCCGTCAAAATAGGCTACGGGGTAGCTGTTGTGAATACGTTCGAGTGCGGGAAAATGCGATCTGATATCCGCAACTGATGAAACTTCGGTGGAGGGTTGGGTGGAAGTTGTCGACATTATATTTTGTGAACCCGGAAAATAATTGAGTTTGGATTAATAGAATTTCAAGTTGGGAAGGCGACCCTGTTCCGCAACCATGATCATCATAACATCAAAGATGTTATTGGCCCGTACGTTGGTTTTTGCGATACTAGGGAAGGAGTGGGATCAGCCTAAGCTTTTGTGGAAACTTTTGGAGCTCTAATAAAAATGACAAATGACCGGAGGGAAAAGAGAAGGTTTGAAGTTAGCCTTGATGCGACCTGGGACGGTTCGAGAGGAACCTACGATGCTCGTATCAGCGACCTCTCCGCAACCGGATGCTATGTCGATGCGATCAACGAAACGCTTCCCGGCGAGATTCTTCGCCTCAAGGTTCAGATATCAAGTGGTGACTGGCTCGAGATTAATGGAGAGGTAACCCATTCTTTTACCAGCGTGGGTTTTGGTCTTCGCTTTGTAGACATGGACAGCGAGCAGTTAGCTAAGTTAAACGCTCTTCTCGAACACCTGGAAATATCAAGCAAAGACTCCTCTTCGGAAATCGGCAGTTGATTCCACCCTGACATGTGGCGCACGGCAGACTGGCCGATTAAGTGGACTTAGGAATTGACAAGGCGCGTGTTTCCGTGAGATAACGTCGCCCTCGTTATTTTGAAATATTGATCGTGGCGATTTAAGGCAAACTTGCTCCACGTAAAAAACTGCTAAAGAGCCGTGAGGAACATCCAGTCATTATTGGAACCCCGCGCACTCTTGGGCGCGGGGGTTTTTTTTCACCGCGCAACAAACGCCAGTTAGCTACTCGCCTTAACCTCGACACGATAAACACAAATTGACCGACGAAATTGTCGGACCCTGTCCGAAATACGTGGGTTTGTCGCTGCCGTGACGCAGATGAGCACCAAGGGCTGGGAGCGCAGGCGTCCTCGCCTGCCGGATAAAGAGACCATCTGTTTCATCCGCTGCGCTAACGACAAACTGAAGTTTATCGGACATCCAAAGAGGAGGTTGTGATGGTAACTACTGCGGAAGAACGAATCGATTTCCACTCGCTATCTACACTCGACGGTGAAGCACACAGCTTTGATACTTTGGCTCTCCACGCTGGCGCGGTGGCTGATCCGACTACCGGCGCTTTGCTTACGCCGATCTATCAAACAACAACTTTTCGACAGGAAGCTGTTGGTAAAGACAAGGGATTCACTTACAGCCGCTCTGCAAATCCGACTGTGTCCGCGCTTGAACGGAGGTTGGCTGCATTGGAGGGGGCTGAGCACTGTACGTGTTATGGAACCGGATTAGCAGCAACCACGGTTCTGTGCCTGGCATTGCTGAAGGCTGGCGATCACGTTGTCGCTTCGCAGGCCGTTTACGGTGGAACTGTTCGTCTGCTGGATCAGGTGCTGGCGCCGTTCGGAGTAACTGCTGACTTTGTCGATACATCAGATGAAGACTCACTCCGAGAAGCCCTGGCTGCTCAACCCACACGCTTCGTTTTCATTGAGACACCTGCGAATCCAACGCTGAAACTTACCGACATTCAACAAGCCGCCACCATCGCACACGATGCAGGTGCTTTGCTTGTAGTCGATAACACACTCCTTACTCCCGCATTGCAACGTCCGTTTGATCTGAATGCCGACGTCGTACTTCACTCAACCACCAAGTTCATCGAGGGGCACAATGCGACAGTTGGCGGCGCACTGATCACGCGCAATCAGTTATTGCACGAACGATTCTCTTTCATTCGAAACGCAATTGGCGCGATTCAATCGCCGTTTCCAGCGTGGCTGACGCTTCAAGGTGTTAAGACGGTGGGCTTGCGAATGGCACAACACTCTGCAAATGCACTGGCTATAGCTCGGTTCCTCGAAGGGCACGAACGGGTCACACGACTCCTATATCCAGGGCTCGAATCGTTTCCGCAGTTTGATCTCGCACGTAAACAGCAAACATCCGGCGGTGCGCTGATAGCATTTGAAGTCGAGGGTGGGGTCTCGGCGGGCATTCGGCTTATGAACAGTGTCCGCCTTTGTGCACTCGCCGAGAATCTTGGTTCGGCGGAAACGTTGATTACGCATCCTGCGTCGATGACGCATGCCGACGTCCCACCCAAACAACGAGAGGCTGCTGGCATCACTGATGGGCTCGTGAGGTTATCCGTCGGACTTGAGGACCCACTCGACCTAATTGCGGATCTATCTCAGGCACTCGATGAAAGGAAGGTGGCTTAGCAATGCGAAAAGAAAAACCTATCGTCGTTTTGAAGTTCGGCAGTTCTGTCTTGCAAAGCGAAGCTGATTTGCCTACTGCAGTTCACGAGATTTATCGATGGCGGAATGAAGGACATCAAGTCGTCGCCGTTGTGTCAGCCTTCGGCAATACAACTGATGATCTGACCCGTCAAGCCCACGCCGTCTGCCACCAACCTGATGATTTGTTGCTTGCAGCACTTCTCGCAACTGGGGAAGCAGCTTCATCTGCTTTGCTGGGTCTTGCATTGAATCGAGCAGGAATACCCACAACTGTTCTCGATGCACAACAGGCGGGACTTTGCACCGCAGGGCCAACACTCAACTCAGATCTGATCGCGGTGGATGCAGCAAACGTTCTCAAGTCATTGCGCAGCGGCGTGGTTGTGCTTCCAGGTTTTGTTGGCCGCGGACAACGAGGTGAGACGACGCTGTTGGGTCGGGGCGGTTCTGATCTAACAGCCGTCTTTCTCGCGCAACAACTTGGTGGTGACTGTTGTCTCGTCAAGGACGTAGACGGGCTCTACACGTGCGATCCAAATTCGCCGGCTGGTTCGCACGCCCGTCGTTTTGCTCGAATCAGTTATGGCACTGCCGTGAAGGTCGGTGGATCTGTTGTACAGCCTAAGACCATTGAATTTGCGGAGGCTCACCGGCTGCGATTCGTTGTTGCGGCCATTGGTTCGAACAACGGCACAGAGGTCGGGCCGTACGCTGATCAAGTCGTACTCTCTGAAGTACGCGCAGAGGAGTGTGTAGCATGAAAACCTCCACTCGTTGTGTGCAACTCGGTAGGGCAAATGATGTCCACGGCGCGCTTGTGCCGCCAATCTATCAGACCGCGACATTCGAACAGCCGACTGCGACGGAGTTTGGCGAGTACGACTACACGCGCAGTGGCAACCCTACGCGTGCAGTCTTGGAGCAACAACTCGCGAATCTTGAAGACGCTAAGTATGCGTGCGCGTTTGCGAGTGGCATGGCTGCGCTCACGGCGTTGACTCGCATGGTTCGGCCGGGCGAAGAGATTATTGCTGGTTCAGAATTGTATGGGGGGACAGTGCGGCTGCTGGAAAGTATATCGGCGAACCAGAACGTTGCCGTTCGATACCTCGATACCAGTGACGTTGAGTCTGTACGACGTGTAGTGTCGTTGCGTACGCGACTGATACTGGTTGAGACCCCGAGCAATCCGTCGTTTCGCACTACGGATATTAGACAGTTGGCTGCTGTGGCACGTTCAGTCAACGCATATCTTGCCGTCGACAATTCGATGTTGTCACCCATCTTTCAGCGCCCACTGAGTGTTGGAGCTGACATAGTGATTCATTCAGCGACCAAGTTTCTTTGTGGGCATAGTGATGTTACTGCTGGTGCAGTAATCACCAACAACAGTCGCATACACGAGGCAATCGCGTTTCAACAGAATGCGGAAGGCGCCGGGCTAAGTCCGTTTGAGTCGTGGCTACTTCTGCGAGGCTTGAAGACGCTAGCGCTTCGTGTCGAGCGTCAAAACCAGTCCGCCCGAAAAATTGCAGAGTTTCTGGAAATTCATCCTTCGATCTCGAGAGTGTTTTATCCGGGGCTTGAGAGCAACGAAGGTCATGATGTTCATCGCCGTCAAGCCGATGGCGATGGCGCGGTATTAAGCTTTACTACCAACGACTCTGGCTATTCGGCGCGAATTGTTGAAGCTACGAAGTTGTTCAGGATTGCAGTGAGTTTTGGCTCGGTCGGATCGACAATTAGTTTGCCGTGTCATATGTCACACGCGAGCATTCCGATAGCGTTAAGAGATCGACTTGGTCCGCCGGCGGATCTAGTGAGACTGTCCGTAGGGATCGAGGATGTTGGAGATCTAATCGAAGATTTGAGTCAGGCATTGAGCGTAAGTGATTCGACGGAATGTGTTGCTCAGTATGTGGAATGCGCGGCGGACTGCTAAGAAATATAATCCGCAGATTACGGAGATTTCCTTGCGACAGTAGCGCACCCGTGGGGTGAATTTAAAATCTGCGTAATCTGCGAAATCTGCGGATAGTATCAGCTGTCAGGCTTTCAAGAGTCTTGCTATCACAGCTAGTGCGCCAAGGTGATACGCATTATGGTCGGCGACTAGCAGCGCCTCGCGTAAGATTGTCTGGCCCTCGCCGTGAGGTATCTTCGCGTAGAGGTCAGTCTCAGAGTTCGCGACCAATCCAGCCATCTCCGTCAAATCGTGATTGAACTTTTCTACAGTCTCCTGCCAGAGTTCTGGTGTGCCTAGTTGATCAGGGTTGGGCCAGTAGCCTTTCGGAAACTCCGGCGATACATGATCCGCATTGCGGCTGAATTCCAGGATGTCCCACTGCGCCAGGCGCATGTGTTCGAGGACTTGCCAACCAGTGTATGGCAGGCCATCGATTCTGCGGCCACATAACTCAGTGGGAAAATCGGCGACAAGATCATCGAATGAAGCATGTGCACCGCCTCCACGCAGGAGGTAAAGGAGGTGTTGGCGTATTTCGCTATCCATGGTTTTTCATGTCCTTTTGCTTCGGCTGGAAGAAGATCATCCGCAGATTACGCAGATTTCTTTGCGAAAAGGTGCCGCATCCGTTCGCGAATTTGAATCTGGGTATAAAACAAACAACTTCTTGTTTTCTTGCCAAGATTATTACGTCAACGGCGTTCGCCAATTCCAGCCCAGAGTTGCTTCAACCCTGGGTTAGCGTGGGCTTAGTGTTTTACTAACTCTGAAAGAGTTGGCTACGGTTCACCAAGCAATAGCCAACACCTTCGGCGTTTTTCTTCTTGTCGGGATTCTTGATCCCAGGGTTGAAGCAACCCTGGGCTGAAATTAGCGAACGCCGTTGGCGTTATACATAAGGCGTTGATTGTTCATATGCGATGGTCTATTGGTTGCGGCCGAAGCCGCGCTATGTAATCTGCGGATGGTATTTCTTGTGAGATTGGGCCGTTGAAACCGGAATTCACACGCAATTACCTCTTTTATATAGTCTGATCAATCGGACTTCAAAGCGAAGCCTCACAGTGTCAGATCCTGCCTGCGGGGTTGCAGAACAAGGGTAAATGCGCAAATTCATTGTTTCATGCTATTACTGGCCAACAGCAGTTGGCCCGTTGCGACTACGGTCTTTAAGAGTCAAATCAAATCAACGCAAGCAAGCAGCCGGAATCGATGATTCTAAAATGGTAAACCTGATGAGCACGGATCATACACAATCAATGGAGCGTCGGCAGGCTCCAAGGCTCAAAGCACGATGTGAAGCCGAGCTAAAAGCCAGTCTTGCGCTTCTCGACAACGACGCGCCGGCTTCGCTGGATTCGCTCCTCTTTTATGGCCGCACCCTCGACATGAGTGCAGTCGGTCTTTCCTTCTATCTTCCTTCCGCAATCATCGATGAGCACTTTTGCGGAGAAACAGCCCGCTTACAGATGACTCTTCATTTGCCTACCGGTCATGTTAATCTCGCGCTCCATCCAGTGCGGTGGGTGCCGATTGGAGGAGAAGAGATCGCCACTGGTTATCTAATGGGTGCGAAGATTCTGAGCATCGATGACAAGAGCCACAGCTACGGTAGCTACTTGCGCTCAATTGCAGACATAACCTTTTAATGCCGTCTTTAATTTCAAACCCAACTGTCGTTCAAGCTGCCGGTACAAAACCGAAGCTGATCGAGGAATACGTCGGTCGAGTGAACACCAAATCGAGCGATGTAAGCATCGCTCGAATGAAGAGTCCCGCAGGCTGGGTCGAGCCAGGCCAGCGTCCGGAGTTTGATGAATACACGATCGTTCTCAATGGCATGCTACGAGTGACCGGCGAAGACGAACGCATCGATGTTCGCGCTGGACAGGCAGTGTTGGTGCGTAGTGGTGAGTGGGTACAATACAGCACGCCTGAATCTGAAGGTGCTGAGTATGTCGCGGTATGTCTACCCGCGTTTTCAATGGACACCGTTCATCGAGACGAGTAGTTCGCTAGTCTATTCTGCCTGGGCGATAAAATCCTTCACACGTGGGTCCTTCGGCGAGTTTAGTACTTGATCCGTTGGCCCGTATTCCACGACCAGCCCGCCTTCCAAATAAAGTAAATTGTCTGAGACACCACCGAGGAAACCAATTGAGTGGGAGATGATGATCATCGTCTGACCCTTATCCACAAAACTGCGCAATAGCCCTCTTAGGCTCGTAATGCGCCTGGGATCGAGTGCGCTGGTTGGTTCATCAAGCATAAGAAGAGCGGGATGCATTGCGAGCGCACGTGCAATCGCCACGCGCTGCTGTTCTCCGCCCGAGAGGGATTCCGGATAACGTCGAGCCGTGTGTTGTAATCCGACTGATTCCAGCAACTCATACGCCTCCTTTTCAGCGGATTTCTTCGCGGTACGCAGAACATGAACAGGAGCCTCGATTATGTTTCCCACAACTGAAAGGTGAGGGAAGAGATAGAAGTGTTGAAAGACAGTACCAACTTTTAATCGAAGATCCCTGACGCGGCGCTTGTAATCCGTAGCGGAAATGCCCGCCTCGAGCTTTACGTTGCCGCAAGTGATCGTTCCGCCATTGATCGTTTCGAAGCCGTTGAGACAGCGCAGGAGAGTTGTCTTGCCACTGCCCGAGGCCCCGATGATGCCGAGGATCGACTTGTCCGGAACTTCGAAACTGATGCCTTTAAGAATTTCGTTGTCGCCGAATTGCTTGCGCAAGTTTGTAACCTGAATCATGCGGGTACCTCCGCTTCCTCGACACGCTCAGTTGCACGGCTTCGCAATCGTTGCTCGAGCCAACGCGCTACCTGGGCCATCGGCAAACTCATCGCGAGATAAAAGATTGAGACCGTTAACCCGAGTAACAAGAACTGTCCGGAAGCGTTAGCCAACTCGCGATACGCAGTGGCCAACTCCCACACTGAAATTGCGAACGCGACCGAGGTGTCTTTGAAAAGTGAAACAAAATCGTTCGTCATCGGCGGCAGCGCGATACGAAACGCCTGCGGCAGAATGATTCGACGAAAAGCGAGCAATGAACTCATGCCCAGCGAGTACGATGCTTCCCATTGTCCGTTTGGAATTGCGTCAAGTGCAGCGCGATAAACCTGCGATTCGTAAGCTGCGTAGTTGAGTCCTAGTCCGACGAGTGCGGTGAGCCACCCCGGCATTGCGATACCAATCACGGGAAGGCCAAAGTAGAGAAAGAGTAACTGCACCAACACCGGAGTCCCGCGAAAGAATTCGACGTACACGGTGCAAAGCACACGAAGCCACTTCGGTCCGTTCCACTGGCCAAGTGCGAGGGGTAATCCCAGGACAACGGCAATCACCATGGATCCCAGGGCAAGAAGCACTGTGACTAGCGCAGCCTTCGTTAGTCGCAACAACGCCTCGCTCCAATTGAATGATGCATTTGTGACTTCAAGGGCGACTGCCGGTTGAGTTTTTGTCTTGACCGATGACTGAAATTCTACTTGTGCGTCGTTCCAAAGTTTCCACTTCTTCAGAATCTGTTCGAGTGTTCCATCAGTGATTATTTTTTCGATCGCTGTGTCGACTTCGGCTTTAAACGCATCGTCACCTTTGCGCAAGCCAATCACGTACGCGCCACGAGAAAAAGGCGGACCAGCTTGTTTTAACCTGGCGTTGTCGTGTGCGTAGAAAGCCTCGGCGGGCACGTCCATCACGACCGCATCGATTCGTTTAAGTTCCAGGTCGCGGTAGGCGCCGACGGGATCCTGATAACCGCGATAGGGAATGTTTCGTTGCTGAAGTAGACGTGACGCGGCGGTGTTGCCCAACGTTCCAACGACTTTGTCTTTGCAGTCATCAATCGAATGAATGCGATTGTCGTCGCGTCGAACTGTTAGTTGTAGCTGAAAGATATAGTACGGGTTACTAAACGCGATCTGTCGCGCGCGATCACCGGTTGGTTCCAGGCCGTTGACGATGACGTCAAATGACTGACGCTGTAATGCCGACACCAGCGTTTCCCAGTCACTGGGAACGAACTCCGCTTTGCGACCCATCGCTTTTGCAAGAGCGTCAACCATATCTTTTTCATAGCCGATGTATTGATCGGGATTTCCTGGATCCGTGTAGACGTAAGGTGCGCCTCCACTCGGATCGGCACCCCAGCGAAGTGTTTTCTGAGCATGAACCGGAGCGTGCATCAGAAGCGTTGTGCTGAGGAGCCAGATTATTTTTCGGAGTCGAATGAACATGGAGTTTCCTGTCGGCGTGGGTTTCAGAGGAATCATTCGTTTAGGTGCCGCGCGATTCTACGCGATGAAGAGCAGATGGCAGTAGCCCGACTGTAAAGGAGGGCTCATGAAGGTGGTTTGATCCCTCCTTTACAGTCGGGCTACTGCCCCGAGTTTCAGACTTTGAAGTATTCCGACAAGCTAAAGCATATCGGACAACGCTTTACGCAACATTGACCCGTCGTGTAAATTTTGGTCGCTCGTTATTCGCCACCCAAAGGATCCCCAACAATGTGTACTGATCGAAGAGACTTTCTTCGTCTGTCGGCTGTCGCGGCCGGAGCAACTTTTCTGGGAAGCTCTTTATTCGAAGCCCACGCTGAACCAGTTCAACAGGCCAATCAACCGGATGCAATTCGACGTCTGCGTCGAATGACCGATGGAGTTGTCCCCATCTCGTTAAATGAACGCATGGCGCGAATCGAAAAGGCTCGCAAGCTTATGCGCGACAATCGCATCGACGCTCTTTACATCGAACCTGGCTCAAGCATGTTTTATTACACCGGTATGCAATGGGGAACGAGCGAACGGATGTTTGCGATGGTGCTTCCCGCAAAAGGCGAAATTGGCTGGGTCTGTCCGAAGTTCGAAGAAGAGCGAGCCCGCGAATTGATCAAAATGGGTACGGACATACGCACATGGGAAGAAGATCAAAGTCCCTATGAGCGCGTTGCCGAGATTCTTAAGGACCGTGGAGTGCGAACAGGGACTGTCGGTATTGAAGAGCGAGTTCGATTCTTTCTCTACGACGGTATCCGACTCGCGGCGCCGGCGCTGAAGTTTGTTAGCGCAACACCGGTGACAGCCGGTGGGCGCATGTTTAAGTCACCTGCTGAGATTGCGCTAATGCAACGTGCGAACGACATGACTATCGAGGCGTACAAAGCAACGCGCGCGAGTATGACTGAGGGGATGACGCAAGGTGAGTTTGCCGGAAACTGTGCAGCTGCGTTTCGCGCCCTTGGAACATCAGGTGGCATCTTCGTCAGCTTCGGAAAGTACACCGCATTTCCACACGGTAGCAGTACTCCGCAGCGCTTGAAGGATGGCGACATTGTGCTGATGGATGGTGGTTGTACTCTCGAGGGTTATGAATCAGACATCACAAGAACATTCGTGTTTGGCAAGCCCACCGATCGTCAGCGACAGATTTGGGACCTCGAGAAGAAAGCCCAGGACGCCGCGTTTGCTGCCGCAAAGGTTGGCGCTCCGTGTGAAGCTGTGGATGCAGCAGCGCGTAAAGTAATTATCGATGCGGGTTTTGGTCCGGACTATAAAGTGCCAGGTTTGCCACATCGAACTGGACATGGCATCGGACTCGACGGCCACGAATGGACAAACTTCGTTCGAGGTAACAAGACTCCAATTCAGCCAGGCATGTGTTTTAGTGATGAACCGACGATTGTGATTTACGGAGAGTTTGGTATTCGCCTGGAGGATTGTTTGTATATCGACCAGGACGGAGCAAAGTTTTTTACGAAGCAAAGCGAGTCGATAGATCAGCCGTTTTAGGTTTGCTGGACTTTGGTTTTTGGTCTTGGGACTTTGGCCTTGGTTCAGCAAAACCCAAAGCCAAAGACCAAAGTCCAAAGATCCAATCTTTCCATATGTCCTCCGCCGCGCATGAACCATGTAACAAGGCGGTCATTCTCTCGGGAAAGACAGTCTCGAGCTGCCCAAAGAACCAGCAGCGTTGGATTCTGTCCGCGATGGTCTTTGCCTCAAGCATGGCATTCATCGATGGAACTGTCGTTAACGTCGCGCTTCCATTTCTGCAAAAGGAACTCAACGCCACCGCCATTGGTGTCCAGTGGGTTGTCGAGTCGTATTCGCTGTTTTTGGCTGCGTTACTTCTCGTCGGCGGATCGCTTGGAGATCGTTACGGCCGCCGCTCGATATTTCTGATTGGTGTCGGGATTTTTGCGGTTGCTTCTGCTGCGTGCGGGTTGTCGCAGAGTATCGGCCAGTTGATTGTTGCGCGCGCAGTTCAGGGAATTGGCGGCGCACTTCTAGTTCCTGGAAGCCTTGCGATCATCAGTGCATCCTTCGGCGAAGACCAGAGAGGAAAGGCCATTGGTACCTGGTCTGGTTTCTCGGCGATCACAACTGCCATCGGTCCTGTGTTAGGTGGGTGGTTGGTGGAACATGTTTCCTGGCGTGCAGTTTTCTTCATCAACATTCCGATAGCCATTGCCGTTATTGTGATCTCGATCCGGCACGTTCCTGAGAGTCGCGAACGGGGAGAACATGGTTCTCTGGACTGGATGGGCGCGGCTTCGGCGACACTTGGACTTGGCGGACTTGTTTACGGTCTCATCGAGTCATCGCGTGTCGGATTCTCAAATCCTGTTGTGATCAGTTCCCTTGCATTAGGAGTCGTCGTTCTTTGCTTGTTTCTCCTCAACGAAGCGCGAGTCAAGAACCCGATGGTTCCACTCAAGCTTTTTCGCTCTAAAGATTTCACGGGAGCCAATCTTCTCACGCTGTTTCTCTATGCAGCTCTTAGCGCAACGTTCTTTTTCTTCACTCTCAATCTAATTCAAGTGCAGCACTATTCGGCTACCGCTGCCGGTTCCTCGTTACTTCCTTTTGTCGTAATCATGTTCTCGCTTTCTCGCTGGAGTGGCGGATTGGTCGATCGCTTTGGACCTCGATTGCCGTTGACGATCGGTCCGGTAGTAGCTGCGGTCGGCTTTGCACTCTTCGCACTTCCCTCGACGAATGCCGGCTACTGGACAGGCTTCTTACCGGCTGTGGTCGTGTTGGGATTGGGAATGGCCATGGCTGTTGCGCCTCTAACCACGACGGTGATGGGTTCAGTGAGTTCTGAACAAGCGGGGGTTGCTTCTGGAATCAACAATGCGGTCTCGCGTGCTGCTGGTTTGATAGCGATCGCCGTCTTCGGCGTTGTGATGCTGGTTTCGTTTCGTGAGTCGTTGTCTTTGAGATTGGCTACGATTGGAGTCAACGAGGAAGTGCGCAAGTCAATTGAGGCGCAGAGTGTGCGATTAGGTGGTCTGGAGGTGCCTCAGACGCTCGACCCTTCGACTCGCCAGGCAGTGCAGGACGCAGTGGGGCGTTCGTTCGTGTCCGGGTTTCGCATGGTGATGATCATCTCAGCTTTCCTGGCTTTGGCAAGCGCGACGAGCTCCCTGGTATTGATTGGTCGCTCGTCCGGAGTGTCGCGTGGGGTGAGAAGAAAGACTTGAAGAGAATGGCAGGTGTTAGATTGGAAGGTGGTTTGTCCTCGCTGTCGATACCGGCCAAGGAGTCTTGCAGTGAGCAACCACCTTCCTCACTTTAGTCGAGCCCAAATATCAGGTTCGACCAAACCCGGCTAGCATGCAGATCAGGCAGACAAGTAAGAAACCAAGTGCCGCTACGACCGCGCTTAGCATGTAGATCAACGACGTTTCCAGGAACTCTGAGGTTTTCTTTTCTTCGATCATAGGGAGACACCGTACAGTTATTGTCCGATATGCTTTAGCTTGTCGATCCTGGCCAGTTGCATTCCGCTTAAACGTCACCAACAAGTTGAAGCATGTCGAACATTAGGCCCGTTGCTCGTGCTCAGTGCTTGCATTACAATCAGCTCACCTTCGACTTGCCGACAGTAAATTAGTCAAGAGCGATGCGGAAGGATGAGCGAATCCTACCGATCAGGCAGTGGCAAGTCCTCAGAACGCACTCAAGAAATTCTCAAAGATATTTCTCAAGGCCATTTTTGTGGGGCAAACGGAAAATCACAGCTACGACTTTGGACGATTTCGCTTGAAAACAGCGGAACGCGTCCTACTGCGTGAAGGTGAACCCGTCCCGTTAACACCAAAGGTTTTCGACATTCTCATCACTCTTGTCGAAAACCGTGGTCAGGTCGTTGGAAAAGACGATCTGATGAAGAAAGTCTGGCCCACCACCTTTGTTGAAGAGGGAAATCTGACTCAAAACGTGTCACTCCTGCGCAAGGCGCTGGGTGAGAACGCAGGCGGAGCGCAGTTTATTGAGACAGTGCCTCGGCGGGGCTATCGTTTTGTTGCCCAGATCAACGAATCGTGGGGCGATGCCGGCATCAAGACTGTTTCAGTGACGGAGGGCTCGACGGTTCCAAATGGTGATGGACGCACTGCACTGGTTTCGAATGGCGGAGCGATGTTGGTAACTGACGCGGACACCCCGTCTGGAATCAACAACGCGCCGGTAAACTCATTCAGCGCTCGCGTAGCAGCGTTTTCGAAGAACCGTCTCGGTTTCGTTGTTACGTTAGCCGTAGTTGGAATTGCCATCGCAGGCTTCGTGTATTTCAGCGGGAGAAGCAAAGCCGGAGATCTTGGGCATGACGCAATACAATCGATCGCTGTCCTTCCTTTTGTCGATGAAGCAGGTGATGCCGATGCCGAGTACATCAACGATAAGATTGCTGAGAGTCTCATTAACAGCTTATCAAAAATTCCACAGTTGAGAGTTGTACCGCGCAGCGTTGTCGCTGGATACAAAGGGCAGCAATTCGATCCGCGTAAGGTTGGAAAAGACTTGAATGTGCGCGCCGTCGTTACGGGTCGAATGCAAAAACATGGCGACATCATTAGCATCCAGGCCGACCTGATCGATCTCGAGAATGTCGCGCAGCTCTGGGGACAACACTACGATCACAAGCTTGCTGATGTGATGCTCGTTCAGGAAGACATCTCGCGCGACATCTTCGAAAATCTCAGGCTCAAGTTGAACGTGGAAGAGAAAAAGCAACTTGAAGCTTATCGACTTTACTTGAAGGGTCGGAACTCATGGAACAAACGCACCGCTGATGAGTTGCAGCAGGGGATCGACTTTTTCAACCAGGCAATAGCAATCGATCCAAACTATGCAGAAGCGTATGCGGGCCTTGCAGATTGTTACAACATGCTCGTCGTTTATGGTCGGCTTCAGCCTAAGGAGGGTTTCCCGAAAGCGAAAGACGCGGCGATGAAGGCGCTCGAAATTGATGAGAATCAGGCAGAGGCACATTCGTCGCTCGCCTTCATCAAGTTTCGTTGGGATTGGGATCGCGCGGAGACTGAACGTGAGTTTCAAACAGCTATCAAGTTGAAACCTGGTTATGCTCCGGCGCACCAATGGTTCAGCTCTTACCTCGTCGCTGTTGAGCGTTTCGACGAAGCAATCGCCGAAGCTAAACGGACGGAGGAACTCGAACCTTTATCGTCTACTGCAAGTTCTCACCTTGGTTGGATCTATTACCTGTCGGGAAAGAACGATCTGGCGATTGAGCAGTGTAAGAAGATTCTGGAATTGGATCCCAGTTCATTTCCCGCACGAAGATATCTTGGCCTCGCTTACGAGGCGAAGGGAATGTATGCGGAGGCCATCAACGAATTTCAGACCGGGTTAAAGGTGTCGGGTAGTCCGTTGATGCTGGCTTTGCTTGGACATGCCTACGCAGCCTCGGGAAAGAAAACGGAGGCGCTGCAGGTTTTGAGTGACCTCCAGCAGTTGCAGACTCAGAGATATGTCTCACCTTATACCGTTGCTGCCATCTACGCCGGTCTTGGCGATCGGGAACATGCTTTCACCTGGTTGGATAAAGCAGTTGAAGAGCGCGACATCTGGTTGATGAACCTGAAAGTCGATCCGGTGTTTGCGAAGCTTCGATCAAATCGGAAGTTCAGTGATCTTCTTGCGCGTATCAGCTTGCGACCTTAAAACTAATTCTAACCACAAGATATTCAGTCTTCACTCCAGAGGAGTGACAGGTTTATAGCTCCAAGTTCCCTGGTGACTGCTTCGTTCGGAGGAGCGGACAGACGGCTGCATCTGAATATGTCGGAGTGTCCGCTCCTCCGAACGAAGCCGGGAGGTGGGAAGGCTAGCGTGCTATAAACATGATGCCCCTCTGGGGCAAAGCGATTCTGCCAATTTGGAAAAGCTCATCGAGTTTCTAGTGTGATGTCAAAGGACGTAAAACTCGGGAAGTTGCGAGGTAGTCAATGAAACTCTACCGAGTCAGTGATGGCGCCATTATCCAAACCGACATTGGGGCCTATCTTTATTCAACCGACTGGGATGAACTAATCAATCGCGATGATCTGATTCAGCACTTGTCGAGCGTAATCACGTCGGGCGAGGTGGCGGAAGCGAGTGAAGACTTTTCACAACACATTCTAGCGCCCATTCATAGTCAGGAAGTTTGGGCCGCAGGTGTTACTTACTTTCGCAGTCGGACTGCTCGAATGGCTGAATCGCATGACGCCGGGGCTGATAACTTTTATAACCGCATTTACACCGCAGAAAGACCAGAACTCTTTTTCAAGGCGACACCCCACCGTGTAGCGGGTCCCGGACAGCGCGTGCGTATTCGAAGGGATTCGCGTTGGAATGTGCCTGAGCCGGAATTGGCGTTGGTAATCACCCGAACAGCAAAGATCATTGCCTTCACCATCGGCAACGACATGAGTTCCAGGGATATAGAGGGTGAGAATCCGCTGTATCTCCCGCAAGCCAAAGTCTACGATCGGAGTTGCGCCCTTGGGCCTTGTGTTCTCGTGTCGGAAGAAACGCCGAAACCTGAAACGGAGATTCGACTGGAAATAGTGCGTGATGGTTCGAAGGCGTTTACGGGAAGTACAAATCTTGCGCAACTCAAACGCAGTCCTGAGTCGTTGGTTGAGTATCTCTTCCGCGACAACTCATTTCCAAACGGATGCGTGCTCCTAACGGGCACTGGCATCGTACCGACCGATGATTTCACCCTACACTCAGGTGACGAGATCCGGATAACGATCGATTGTATCGGTACACTTACGAATATTGTTGAGTGAATTTGTAGGGGCAACACTCCGTGGCCGCCCTCGTTGATTATCGGTCTTGTCGATAATCTTGATCGTCTACTTGAGGGCGGCCACGGAGTGCCGCCCCTACGAATTAGAAGTGCTAACTCTTCTCAGTCAATTTAAGTAACTCCGCGAGGTAATCCTTCCAAACAGAAGCGACAGTGTGCGTCCCATGACCTCGTGTCTGAGGCGTGATTGGCAGCAAGATATACCGCCCATTCTTCACTCGTTTGATCTCGCGCTCAAGAATGCCCAACTCGGGAGGGTTAATCAGGTCATCTGCAGAATTGATAGCAAAAAGTGGTGCAGTGATTTTCTCCAACTGAGGTGACGGGTTGTATTGCCGTGAAGAGTCGAAGTAGTAGAGCATGTTGTTTGCATCGGTGCTCGCGATACCTGCTTTTACTCGCCCCTCATAAAACTTGTCGGCAGCATCACGTGTTGCGCCCTGCTGATGCCACACCAATGGAGCGCTGCCCATTAATAGCAGAATGTTTTCGGCCGCAGTGAGACCCTGGACAGGAGGCGTTTTGTATTCACCGTTGTTCCAGGCTGGATCGTTACGAATTGCATCCATGATCATCTTTCGCATGATTCGATTGCGACCCGCTATTTCCACAGGAGCGCTGGCGAGCGGCATTAGTGCGTCCATGAAATCCGGATAGGTTTCACCCCAGACCCACGTGTGCATCGCACCCATCGAAGTGCCCATTACCAGCCGCAGATGATTTACTCCAAGTTTTTCAGTTAAGACTCTGTACTGAGCGAGGACCATGTCGTCGTAGGTATAGTGTGGAAACTTTGTATGGAGTCCATCACTTGGTTTACTCGAACCTCCATGACCGATGGCGTCAGGCAGAATAATGAAGAACTTTGTTGCGTCGAGTAATTGTCCAGGCCCAAATAGAACACTACCAAATTGTGGTGATAGAAACTGGGCACCCGTCCCACCAGTGCCATGCATGATGAGCACTGCGTTGCGGACTACGCCATTGTTGTCCTTAGTTGGAGTGCCGATCGTGCGGTAATGAAGCTTCAACTCCGGCAGCGTCTCGCCGGACTTGAACTTAAAGTCTTTAACAACGAAGTCACCTTCGATCGGCGCCGGGTAATTTGCGCGAGGTGTCGTTGTCTGCGCTACTGCTGAGCAGCAAGCGATCAGAATGATTGTCAGGCTGATTAGTATTGTTCGCCGTATTTGCATCGATAGCCTCCGCCAGAAACTTAGTCCAACAACTCGTAGAATCCCACCAACGGCAGTTGGTGGATTCGTTCAGGTCCTTTCTAACAACGAGCCGCTTCATATCCTCTGGCGCGCTTTGCGCCGGAGGACGTTTAGAGATGTTTCCTATAGAAAGGATCTGAACAATCCCCCCACCGCCGTGTGCTATTCGGGCCCGAGTATGAGTTGACCATCCTATCTAATCCCGACCAACCCTTGTACGGACTGAATCAACTTCTCTGAGTCGTAACCCACACCATCCTTGAAGACGATCTCGACTTTCTCGATGTCGTTGATGTTTGCGGTTGGATTTCCTTTTACAACCATCAAGTCAGCTTGTTTACCAGGCGCGATTGATCCAATGCGTGCGTCTTCACCAAGAAACCTTGCCCCATTAAGAGTTGCGATTTTGATCGCTTCAACCGGAGTAAACCCAGCTTCAACTAACAGCTCAACTTCCCGCAGATCGCCAAAGCCTGCGACGATGCCGCCATTTCCTGTTGGATCCAGACCTGCGATGAGCAATCCGCCCGCTTGAACGAAAGCGCGTTCGAAGTCCATAGCTTTACGCAGCAGTGCTACATAGTCTCCTTGAGCAGATACGCGAGCGCGAGCTTGAAGATAGCGAACACGAGCGTCCGTCGACATCACTGCTAGAACACGCGGGTTTAATAGGGCACTCGCCGCGCCAATTCCATTTTGACTCAACGGTGCACTACCCGCTTCAAATACCGGTAAAGTTGAAGTGATGGCAACGTTTTTTGCGACTAGAAACCGCATCATTTCCTGAACCGGAGCGCTGCTTAGATCGAGTTGGCGGAGACTCGCGCTGACTCCCTGGGGGCACTGGTCCGGCTGTTTGTTGACTACGAACTC
>DATEXA010000099.1:0-34827 GCA_035257465.1 Pyrinomonadaceae bacterium
TGACGTGTCGCGAGCTGCAAAAGAGGGCATAGCCGATCATGGCGCCTAGAGCGGCGTAGAGACCGTGCTTCGGAGGGAGTCCGGCCAGTTCGGCATACGCGATGACTGAAGGGATCATCACGATACAGACGCTGAGCCCAGCAATGAAGTCAGCGCGCATCCACGCAAGCTGGTACCCTTGGAGTGTATCGATGATAGGAACCCAGCGGCGTAATCGAAACATGCTGGCAGTCTACTAGCACACCCAAAAAAGACCAGACAATTTCTTAGTTCGCTAGCCTAAACCTATCCGAACAATACCACTCTATCGATTGTTATTGTTCGCGCTGAGCCCGTGCAAGATTTCGCTCAGCTCACGCTTCATTAGCGATACCATTGCGCGAACGTCAAGTAGCATCGCGACCCGGTCATTCAAGTCGTTGATACTCAGTTTCTGCATTTGAGAGATATTGCTGCTCAAGAACTCAATCCTGCGTTCACCCTTTGGTGAGTTGTCTAGTTGGACCCTGCCTTCGCTGCGCCACTTTAGGATTAGTTGTTCTCTCCTCGTTACGACGTTTGATTGGGAAGGGTTTGGTTGGGAGGGTGGAGCGGCGTTTAGATATGACCAGACCTCTTCAGGATAGGCACTTGGAATTGCTTCCGTCGCATTTGGTTGCCGGCCAAAGAATCTGGCGAGCATCCGCGGCGAGTCGCCGAGCGTTCGTCGCCCGCCGCCCTGCTTGTGAATTCCAACAATCGATAGCAGAACTGAGCCTGCGCCGCCTGCCACGCCAATGCCGTTACCGAGGTTCACCGTGCTCTGATTGAATTGTAGGGCCGACGTGACCGCGCCGAACGCGCCGCCCGTCACAATCGAAGCTATGTTGATGATGTTTTGCGCGTTATCGCGCTTCGCCTGTAGGTCGTTGCGGATCCCTCTGATCTGTTCTACCTCAGAATCGATGATCGCATTTACACTGTCGATATCAAGCGAGGCGCTCAGAACCCTCTCCGTGATCTCCTGTCGTACTGTGAGTAATTCGAGAGTCATTGGCGAACCAGCGGCGTACTTGCTACTTAGCTGATCCAAGAGCTGTGCGACACCGATCTGATTGGCCACCTGCGCTGCTTCAGGAGATAGCCGGCGCAATCGGACTGCAGACGCTCCAGTTTCCTGTTGCGAGTTTTGCTGTTGCGTCTGTGCACTTGCAAGTGAAGTTGATGCCGTAACAAGGAAAGCGACCAGACAAAGGAGTCTTACTTGTGCCATTGTTCAAATTCTCCAAATTACAATTATTCGACCCGAACAAAACCTCCAACGACTCAGGAAACAGTTGCGTGTAATAATCTTTCTCGCGCCGGCATTGTCAACTTAACGCAAGAAGAAACAACCGCAAGGATTCAGGCAATTCTTTCTACGCCTCTCGAGAAAACCAATGGCTGATGCTCTCAAAGTCTTTTTACTTGTTTTGAGCGCGCTTTTTCCGATCGTCGATCCGCTCGGTGCGAGTCCAATGTTTTTGGGGCTGACGAGGGAGTATTCCCCGGAAACACGCAGAGCGCTCTCCTGGCGAGTCGCGGTGCATAGCCTGCTCTTGATGGTTGGGTCTTACTTTATCGGGTCGCATGTCCTTAATTTCTTTGGCGTGTCACTAGACGTCGTACAGGTTGCCGGAGGACTGGTCGTAGTCTCAATGGGTTGGTCAATGTTGAAGGCAAAGGAAGAAGATCAACGCGTAAGCCGCAAGAGTGTCGAAACCTCGGATATCTATGGACGCGCGTTCTATCCCCTGGCCATGCCGTTGACCGTTGGCCCGGGTTCGATCTCGGTGGCGGTCACCTTGGGTGCGAACTCGACCCATCGGTATGGGTTCCATATCCCGACGATCCTTGCAGCACTCATCGCGATGGTACTAATTGCTGTCAGCATTTTCCTCTGTTATGCGTTTGCGGCCCGTCTCGCACGAATACTGGGCAAGACAACAATGACGGTCATCATAAGGCTTTCTGCTTTTCTACTCGTTTGTATTGGTGTTCAGATCATGTGGAATGGAATAAGCGCTCTGCTTTCAACTGTTCGGCTTCGTTAATGGATCTTCGATTCTCTGCGCCATCTCAATCGCATCGACATCACCGGCTCGGCATTGGAAGCCGCAGAATCCTCAGCATGAACTCTCTCGTGGTGCCGAAATCGTTATTAGATAGTCAAAGCTTGCCATCATTGGAAGACCTTGGTTGAATTGTTGATTGAATGACACCAGTTCGCCTAACCGAAATCCCGTCTACCTCAAAAATAACTGACCTAGCAGATACAACAAACTTGCCCTTGGCGAGAAGAGTTCGGTCGGCCGTTAACTGGAATGTATCTTCATCCCTGATCGAGCAATTGATCAGTTTCGCCCGCTCAGTCGTTCTCGCGCGGATCCTGGTCCCAGAGGACTTCGGACTGTTCGGCATGGCTTTAACAATCGTGGCAGCATTGAACGCCCTGACGACGATTGGGTTAGACCGAACAATCGTCGCAAACAAGTTTGCTACGAGCGATGAACTGAAAGCACACCTGGACACAGTGTGGACGGCGGAACTCATTAGAAGTTTCGTCGTTGCTGTTCTAGTGTCAGCTTCCGCTTTTCCGATGTCTCGGTTTTACGGGCAATCACAACTGAAGGTCATCATTCCCTTTCTCGGCTTAACAAGCCTCGTTCATGGGTTTCAAAACATCGGACTGACGATTCTGCGGAAGCAGATTAGCTTCGCGAGGATCTTCTGGTACGAACTTGCGACGAACCTCTCCGGAGTATCGTTGACCATTGCCCTGGCTGTGGTGATGCGAAGTGTTTGGGCGCTGGTCATTGGTCTGTTGCTAACCGCCGCCCTCGGGACGATCTTCTCCTACATTTTTCATTCGTATCGCCCGTGTCTGGCGCTCGAAAAGATTGCCTTTCGGCGTGCCTTAAGCTTAGGAAAGTTCACGCTGGTGATCGCAGTCGCTTCATATGTGACTAACATGGCGGACAACGTTATGGTCGGGCGTCAACTGGGCCCCGTCGCACTCGGCAACTATTCTTTGGCTTTCAACATCGCCAGCGCGCCCATCATCATAGTGGTTTTCACTCTTGGCAAAGTGCTCTTTCCCGCCTATGCGGAAATTGCCGCGCAGAGTCCAAAGCGTCTGGAACTGGCCTTTACTAAAGTATTCAATATCTCCTCGATGATTATGCTTACGATCGCAGTGCCAGTGTTCCTGCTTGCTGGTGAGATAGTTCAACTGCTCTTCGGCAACAAGTGGACCACCGCAGGAACAGTTCTACGTGTTTTGGCTTTCGCCATTCCACTGCGCGGGCTCTCTTTGATCATTTCCACTGTTTTCTGGGGCTTGAACAGACCAAAGGATGTGGCCGTGGGAAGAACTCTGGAAGCGGTCGTCTTTCTCGCCGTACTCTACCCATTGATAACAACTTTCGGATTACCCGGCGTCGGATGGGCTGGCGTGATTGCTTATGCCTTCGCGTGCGTAAACCGGCTCGTGGCTTTAAACAAGATTATGCCGGGCATCTCGTCAAAGCTCTTTCGCATTTCGCTATCCACTCTGGCAGCTGCCGTGGTCGGATTGATGATTGCCGGCGTTAGCTTGACATTTCTTACCTCGCCGCTGGCCCGAGTGGTATTGGGTGGTCTATGCTCAACGATCATTCCTTCGGTGCTCTTGTTGTTGGTCAGGGCTGATTTGAGAAGATGGGTTATTGAATGGTTCTCTTAATGTGGGAGCCCCCGGCAGTGAGCTCGGCTTTCTAATGATTCCGCCTGGCAAAAGTGTTGCTCTTGTTATTGGTCATCCTGGCCATGAGTTACGCGTTTTTCATTGGCTTGAGATGGTGCGGCCTGTTGTGTTCGTGTTAAGTGATGGTTCAGGCGGTTTGGGTTACTCCCGTTTACCATCAACGACCAGGATTCTTGATCAGGTGGGCGCAAGGAGGGGTTCGTTTTACGGAAGGCTGACCGATTGCGAAGTCTACAAGGCTATTCTCAATCGTGACTTCGATCTCTTTATCGAACTTGCGCACGAAGTGGCGCGATTTCTGGTGGATGAGACAGTCAGCTATGTCGCCGGCGATTCAGCCGAAGGCTATAACCCAACGCACGACGTTTGCCGACTTGTCATCGGCGCGGCAGTGGACATGGCAAATCGTTCCCGCGTCAACGAAGTTGGAGACTTCGATTTCCAACTCACGGGCGCAGCTGACAGAAGCTCCGGAAATCATGACATCAGGATTGAACTTGACGACGACGCTTTTGCGCGGAAGATGGACGCGGCACGTTCTTACTCTGGGCTGGAACCAGAAGTTAACGAGGCACTCAATAGTAATTCCGAACTAGCGTTTCGAGTTGAATGTCTTCGTCCTGTGAGGAACTACCGGAACATTTTTAGACAAGATACCAAGCCTTATTACGAAGAGTACGGTGAAAAACGGGTGGCCGAGGGCAAATATGGTGAGGTCATTCGTTATCGTGAGCACGTCCTGCCGCTGGCCGAAGCGCTCCGTCAGACGGTGGGCGGGAGGAGATAATCATTTTCCATATATCATTTGACATTTCTCATTTGTCATTTTGTCCCAGCGTCAGTGGTCCATGGCTAGAGGTCACGACTGACTACGGATTACTGACTACTGACAGCCGCCAAATGACGAATGAGAAATGTCAAATGATAAATGGAAAAATGATTCCTTTGTTGTCCTACGGATGTTGCATGCTATTAAGCACGATTGATTCACCTTCGCCGCATGAAACTCCGAGCTAGCGCGACGCCTATCCTGCCAACTAAGGGAACCCGCTCAACACGTTCACGCAGGCGCGTCGCAGCAGTTGTATTGGCAGTGAAATCGATCTTCAATTGACGCAAGTAGGCCGCAGCCGCGCGACCTTCCTCCAGCTTTTCACAGTGACCGTTCTGCTGAAACTCTCGGATCACCTCTTCGTAGAGGCTGCTGAGCTCGTCGACAACTGATTCGTGCCCAGCTGTTGCTCGCACTGTTTGTGAAACTTTGAAGGCTTCCGTCGGGTTGTAGCGTCTGATTTCCTCCAAGATAACGCGAGCATCCAGTGGTTCACTTAGCGCGCGTCTTCCGAAATTCAGTGGTCTCAGCCTGGCAAAATTTGACGGCGTGACCATTGGTCCGCTTCCCTCGTAATCGCAAAGTACGACGGCGGCGCCCACCGCCATTGCTTCCAAAGCGCTTCTTGCTTTTGCAAACACAAGGTCGTATTCACCGAGAATTTCTTCCGGTTGCATGGTAGCGGTGTTTGTCTGACTGCCAACCACGTCAAGCTGGATGCCTGCGCGTGCACAGGCTTCGCGCACTGCGGGGAGGTGAGTTTCTTCGCTCGCATAATTGCTGAAAAGCAACGCGCGTTGCGGTGCTGCGGATAACGGCTTGCGACGAGATCTGAAGCGGGCCAGGTCAACGAAATTAAGCACTACTCGGATGCGCGTTTCGGGAACTGCGTGTTCCAATAGCAAATCGCGACAAGCGTGGTCTACGGCAACGTACCGGAGTATCCGTGGAAAATGAACTGGCTTTTCATACCAGCTGCGCGAGTTATGGACGAACTGAATTGCCGGCACCTGGGAAAAGTGCAAGAGAGCAGTCATCAACTCCATGTGTTGCTGACCATGAATGAGATCAGGGACCACAGCAAGGTTGGATAAGTCGTCCACTACGGGAACATTTGCTTTTTCCAGTTCGCGCGCAACCTCTCCCAGTAGTGTGCTGTAGGCAAGTGGAGAGTGACCACGCTTCAGGAGCTCCAAAGCAGTGTCGCGCACGTAAAGCTCAGTGCCAGCGCGTCCCGCAAGCGTGTTGTTAGTGATAAGAACTCTTAGTCCGCTCATCAGATGTCCCTTGTCCGAATTCAAAATCTACACTACACGAAACAATAGAAAAACTATTTTTCGTGTGTCTTTGATGTTGAGGACTAAATCGTCACAAATCCTTCTAGAAGCAACGGCGGGTCATGGCAAAGGCGGCGGCGTCACGCTCTACGTAGACGGCAAGGCGGTGGGTACAGGCCGGGTTGAACAGACAGAGATAATGGTCTTCTCGGCGGACGAAACCTGCGACATAGGCAACGAAACAGGCTCGCCCGTGACCAAGGACTACACAACGCGAAAATTCACCGCCGATGTGAACTGGGTGGAGATTGACGGTAGCAACGCTGCCGCGGATTTGGACCACCTGATCAAGCCCGAGGAGTGTCTGGCCATCGCGATGGCTTCCAGCTCTCCGGGCTTAACATGCCATTGAGGAACTGTACTCTACAAGTAGGTCTACGAGGCAAATCCTAATTTGCCTTCCATTCACGGCCCGAATCGTTGTGTATATTCGCTCGAGGTAATGAAAGCCTTTACCATCTCTGCCTGAATAAAATTACCGTTGAATTGATTCAATTTGGTAAGCCAGAAATCGAAGCCATTGAAGTTGGTGTCGGGAAGGTCATTCGGATTTCTTCGCAAATATCCAAAGTACTGCATCAACACAAATGCCTTGTTAAACTCAGCGTTCTTCAGGTCTTGATCTTCGGCAACCGCTCTCACGACTGCAGCTCGCTGAGTTGCATCTGAAGGTACGGTGAGCATCGCGATTAGGGTAGACCGCTCGGCCGTCGAGAGCACATCTCCAGCATTCTGATTCAGTTGATCCACGAATTGAGTGGCACTCAACGTGTTGGGAAACGCTGTTTGGAACCTATCACGTTGAACGAACGCCAGCGCAAAAGATTGCTTATTTGACTCCAATTGCGCCTGCCAGTTACCGACTCCAACCTGAACGCCTCTACCAATCTCCTGTGTATCACGTAGGAAATCTGTGAAGCCTATAGGTACGGGGGAGCCCGGCAGATTGCCGAAACTGCTCTTGTGCATCCGATAGACGAGGTAACCTGTCTCCTGAAATTCGATCGATAAGAAAAAGGCTGCCGAAACGTTGATGCGTCTTATCTCCCGACACTGCATATCGGTTGTGCATCCTGCGATCTGGCCTGTCCAAAAAGCGAGACCAGGAAGATCTGGTTCGCGATTCAGAAAATCGAGATAGTGCTGCCGGGCAAAGAATGCAGCATTCTCGATCGGGTTTGTCGTTTGTGTCTCGAGGTCCCCTATGCTGAGAAGTGCAGTGGCTTGACTCCCGAGTGTTGCACCACTGGGGTTACTCAGCGTAATGGAAAAATCTTCAGTGCCTTCCGGATAAACATCATCGATGATCGGGATTCCGATCGACTTCGTCGTCTCTCCCGGTGCAAACTGCAGTTTCCCAAAAGTTGTAATGTAATCACATCGCGATGACGCCTGACCGTTCACAATGTTGCAGTTGTTTGCTCCGGCTGTGTCACTTGTAGCGTATTCAACCGTCGACACGCCTGTGAGATCGCCGGAGCGAGTCACTGTCACATTGAGGGAAGCTTCCGATTCACCAAAGCCGAAAATCGCTTGAGAGAATTGGACCTTCGGTGGTTCCACGCCCAGGGTAAGCGCATAGGGCCCGGTCGATCCGGCACCAAACGTAGTAACTTCGATCGTGTATTGGGCAGGCAGGCCCAGAGGAAGCAGTCCATTCCCACCTGGAATTCTGGAATTGGTTAAGCCCCCACTATCGTCGTCGTTCAAAAGAACAACACCATTAGGTCCAATCAAAGTCAGAAACGTGTCGGTATCTGGAGCGTTTGGCGAAGACAAGCTGATGAAGATTTTCTGTCCAGCAAAAGCGTCGAAGGTGTAGCGGTCAGCGAAGAACCCATTGCCTCTTACTGGCGACTCACAGTCGCTTGACTCCAACGTGCCAGTTGCAGTTTGACCAAAAGCAATCGGAATCGCATTGCAATCAGGTCTGGTACCTGATTGCGTTATTGGGATTCTAAGCCCACCACCAAAATTATTGGCGCCTGCGCCGACTAACACAAACGCCCTTCTGCCTGCAGTGCCTGTGTTTGGTTGAACAGTGAAGCTGAACGATTGCGAAGTGTTACCACTGCCCGTTGCCGTCAACCAGGTTGTTGGACTTGGCTCAGTAGTAATTAGATAGAACGAGTTGCAGCTGCCCGTTGCTGAAACCTGAATCTGGCCGTTGCCGCCGACAGCTGGGAAGTGCTGAATCGGCGGAGTAACGCTCAAACTACACCCATCGGGAAAAAGGGTAATATTGTAGTTTCCCGTTTGCTGGGGGAGAAACGATGTTACTTCGATAATATAGGTCCCGGTGGACGGCACGGTGATAGGTCCGCTGCTAGGTATTTGCGCGCTCTGCCCTCCTCCACTGTCATCGTCCTGGGCCATTACATAGCCATCTGGACCTATTAGATAGATGTAGGGATCAAGACCAGGTCCGGTTGGATTTTGAGTTACCGACATTATGAACCTCTGTCCGGCCGTCGCATTAAAAGTGTAGCGGTCAGCAAAAAAGGTCGATCCTCGCGAAGGTGAACGACAATCGCTATTCGTCAGTGACGCATTTGTAATGAATAGCCTCTCGGACAAGGGAGTCTCAGCGCAGTTCGACACCGGCGGCAGAGAGGCGGAGTCCAATAGACAACTTGCATAGGCGACCGCATGACCAACAATCTGTGAACGCGAGTAGGAACAAAAACTGGAACCATCGCCGATGGATGCTTCCATAATGGTGTTGTCGCATGCGCGCTCAATATCTGGCGGAGTTTCTGGAGAGGCTTCGTTGGTATGGGAAGCACTAAAGTTATGACCGATTTCGTGAGCAGTCAGAATAGCTGTACCTACCGTGATCGGATTTCCGGGACGGTTAAAAGGAAACAGCTGAGACAAACCATACGACGAGGTTGCAGTTCTGCAGGTAGCGCCGAGAGAGGCGATCCCAATTATAGAGCCGTCTAAATCTTTTCCTGTCCAAAGGTGGGCCAAGCTACGGGACACTTCGGAAAAATTAGCGTTCCAATGATTTTTAAATTCGCCCAATAAGGTGCCAGGCACTGTCGAGGTATACGGATCGGTACTGCTATCGGTCCACGCGTTCTGAAAGACAATTTGAAAAGACAGACCGATTTCGAGCTGATAGATGCCGTCGACCATGTTCATGATGTTCATGATCTGGGTATTAGCCTGAGACGCACCACCGAGAGCCGCTACGTACTCACCATCAGCATCCGTCGCCAATCTAACGATTTTGAGAGGAGACAACCCATTGACTATGGTGGTTGCAGCCGCAGTGTCGTCTGCCTTGGTTTTGATAGACGAGAGGTTTTCCCGCGCTGCAACTTCCTCAGCCAGAGTGACACCACAGCTCGTGACATCATTGTTCAAATCGGCAGCAGCATAGAACACAAACTCGTCGCTCCTGGCAGCTGTCGACAGGTCGCGAGCCGGCTGGAGAAAGTAATGGCCGCTCTGCGTGATGATTGCTCCCTCTATGCTGCTTTCTTTAACAGTGAAGCGCACCTGGGCATTCGCAAGTCCTCTTACTTTTCCTCTGTAGGTTTGGATTGGCGTCTTAGGAAGTTTACGAGCCACACCATCAGCTCCAATTACCTGGGCGGCATAATTAGGAGAACGGAGGTCGTAAGGCTCGAGGGAGAGCTCATAGTCGCCGGCAGACGTTTTCAAAAGAATTTGGCGCTTGCTTCGAATTTGAGCTGCTGCAGCATGAGGATCCATCCGGATCAGATCGTACTTCCGGAGACGCCGGGCCAATTCAGGATCTTGGAGTCGGGACTTTACAAGTACACCTTGCAGTGGCGAGCGGCTCACCGACGCTGCACGGACCAGTGTAGTGCCAGTGTGTACACGTCCGGCCACAAAAAGTGCAGCGGAACAAATCAGAGCTGCTAAGAGAAAACAGCAGTTGGCGGGCTTCAATAGTTTGTTCACAAACTTTTCGAATTAAAACTTGATAGAGGGGTAGCGGTACCGAGCAACTATTATAAGGATCTATATATTCCGCGACAACTACCCGAATGGCCCAATAAAAACCGAAAGGGCGTTGTCAGGTTAACCCTAAGCAATTGCTTCGGTGGGCCAAGCCAAAAAACAAAACTATCCGTTAATGCTGAGAGCGAAGTCGATTCTCGGTAACCGACTTTTCTCATAACACTCCTGTGCGGTGGCTCAGTTCCCAAATCGTCCGCAATACTCGGTCGACGAGAGAAACGCCTTTACCATTTCAGCTTGAATAAAGTTCCCGTTGAACTGGTTCAGCTTATCAAGCCAGAACTTCCAGCCGACAAAATCAAAGTCAGGCGAATCGTTTGGATTTCGACGGAGGTAGCCAAAATACTGCATCAACACAAACGCTCGATTGAACTCTTTCTGATTCAGATCGGGGGTCTTCCGCAACCTTGCGAAGTACAGCGGCTCGTTTAGATAAATCTGCGGGAGTCGCTCCGAGCATTGCGATTAACTGCGCTCGCTCATCAGCAGAAAGAACCCCACCAGCCTGCTGGTCCAACTTGTCCACAAACTGATCGGCTTTCATCGTGTTCGGGAAGGCCGATAGAAAGCTTCCCTGTACGAACTCCAACATATAAGCTTTCTTTCACAAACCAGCTTCGTACATGTGACGCAGGTCGTGATGCTCGAATAAGAGAGACCATCGCAGAGATAAGAACGAAGAACGCAGCCACCAAATTCTTTCGCAAGCTATTGAAAGGTTGGCCTTGTAGCTATTGTTCCTTCCGCTTGAGTTAAGTTGACAATACCCTTTGTGCCATTTCTGGTTAAAATGCTTTCACGAGGTTAAGTTAACAGGTCCAACGAGAGTGTTCTTGTCGAAAGCGCCGCAGCAAATTGTTAAGCGGCCCAGTAATGCTGGTCGAAAGGAGGCGCAGCATGAAGAAGAACGTGTATTTGATTCTGGCGATCGTCGGCTTGGTGCTCCCGTACTACTACTTTGTCTCATTTCTTGCAATGAATGGCCCTGATTCGAGGGTATTCTTCAAAGAACTCTTCGCAACGAGGATTTCATCGTTCTTCGCCGTTGACCTGCTCATCTCGTGCGTGGTGTTTGTGCGCTATCTGCGCCGGGAAGCCGTCCGCTATCAAATTGGCAAGTGGTGGCTCTACCTCCTGGCGATGCTTTTCTTTGGGCTCTCCTTTGCGTTGCCACTATTTCTGTATGTGCGTGAGTTGGGCATGGAGCGCGGCAAACACGCTGAGGCTGGTGCATAACAACATGGCCCGGAGCGCGAGTCTTGTCTTTCTTTAACTTGATTGATGGAATCGAAGGTTGGATGTAAGTCGCCGCCCGGTCGACTCGGACCTTCGGCAGCACGGCGACTCAAGACTACATGCCATACTCGTGACTGGAAGCGCCGACCAACTTGGGTGAAGGTTTAGTCCGGATGCTCCGAGAACGCCAACACGAGGTCATCGGGCTCGATATTCTTGAGTCAGCGTCTACCATCCATGTCGGCTCTATTTCGGATCGTGAATTCATCCGGCAGTGCGTGCGCGGGGTTGATTTCATCATCGGCAGGAAGTGCTCATCAGTGCAGTGTGCCTCCGGATTTCATCTTACGCTCAGTTAACCTGAAAATACCGCGGTTAACTCGCCAGCTTGAACATGACGTCGCGTCGCGTTCATTTCCAACTCAACGCTGAACCAAACCAGAGGAGAAGCTCATGTTGAAGCAAAGGACGAAATTCTTTCTTGTAGTTATCCTTTTGTCGCTTACTTCAGTACTACCACCATCAGCTTTAGCACAAACAGAAGACAGCTCACGCGACATACTTGGCAGTTTGAGGTTCAGGTTCATTGGACCAATCGGTAATCGACTCACCTCCGTCGTTGGCATCCCTGGTGACTCCAACACGTACTACGTCGGCGCGGCTTCGGGTGGTGTTTGGAAAACCATTGATGGTGGCGTACATTGGGAACCCATCTTCGATAGTCAGTTGGTATCCTCTATCGGCGCTTTAGCAATCGCTCCTTCGGATCCAAACATCGTCTGGGCTGGCAGTGGTGAGCCGTGGATTCGCAGTCACATTTCAGTCGGCCAAGGCATCTACAAATCAACTGACGCAGGCAAGACCTGGCAACTGATGGGACTCGAGAAAACGGGTCGCATCAGTCGCATTGTTGTTGATCCGAAAAATCCAGACATTGTTCTCGTAGGCGCATTGGGGCACGCGTATGGCCCACAACAGGAGCGCGGCGTGTTTCGCACAACCGACGGCGGCAAGACTTGGGATAGAGTTTTGTTCACCGACGAAAACAGCGGCTGTTCCGACCTCGCTATGGATCCGTCGAATCCTCGTGTGCTCTTTGCCGGCATGTGGACCCTAGAGATTCATACGTGGGGAAGAGATAGTGGTGGTCCAGGCAGCGGCTTGTTCAAATCAACTGATGGCGGAGTCACGTGGAAACGCCTGTTAGGCAATGGTCTGCCCACTCGCAAGACAGGCAAAGTTGCAATTGCTATCGCGCGGAGTAATCCAAATCGAGTTTACGCATTAATTGAAACAGGAGATGGCGTTCCCTTGAACGGACAGGAAACTGATCGCGGAAGACTCTGGCGTTCCGAAGATGGAGGTTCCACGTGGCGACTCGTAAGTTATGACCGGACGCTTGGCGGTCGCACTCATTACTACTTCCGCATGGCCGTCGCACCTGATAACGAGAATGAAACCTACTATTTGACTGCCGCCTACAGCGTCTCGATCGACGGCGGTGAAAGCATTCGACCAGGATCATTCGGGAGCAGTCCCGGTGGTGATAACCACGATATGTGGATCGATGCAACGAATGCCAATCGTATTGCCGTAGCCAACGACGGCGGCGTGTCGATCTCTACTACGCGTGGTCGCACCTGGAATCGGATTCAGTTGCCAATCGCACAGATGTATCACGTCACTGTTGACAACCGGATTCCTTATTACGTGTATGGCAACGAGCAGGACGATCCGTCTTATCGTGGACCGAGCCGATCCGGTGGTGGTGGCTTTACCGGTTCGATTCCGCGGAGCGCATGGCATCCAGTCGCTGGGGGAGAAAGTGGTTGGGCGACACCTGATCCAGTTGATCCAAACATCGTCTGGTCAAGCGCTTCAGGCTCGGGCAGCATCGGTGGAATTGTCGAGCGTTACGATTTGCGCAATGGGCAAGCACGAAACGTCGAGGTATGGCCGGACCAGACGAATGGATCACCGGCTGCTGAACTGAAGTACAGGTTTGTCTGGACCATGCCGTTAACGATCTCACCGCACGATCACAACAAGATTTATGTTGGTAGTCAGTTTGTCCACCAGACAACCGATGGCGGACAAACTTGGCAGGTGATCAGTCCGGACCTGACTCTTAATGATAAAAGCCGCCAGGGCTTCTCCGGGGGTCTCACTGGTGACAACATTGGTGTGGAATATGCTGGCGTCGTGTTTGCAATTAACGAGTCACCGAAGGAGGCCGGATTGATCTGGGCCGGCACAAATGATGGGCTAGTGCAGATCACTCGTGATGCCGGCAAGAATTGGATCAACGTGACAAAGAACATTCCCGGTCTTCCGCCGTGGGGAACGATCAGCAACATTGAAGCGTCTCGGTATGAACCCGGCGCCGCTTATATAACTGTGGACTTCCATCAGGTCAACAGTCGCGATCCATTTGTTTATAAGACAAAGGACTACGGGAAGACATGGAAGCTGATTACGAATGGAATTCCAAAAAGCATGTTGAGTTATGCGCATTGCGTTCGTGAAGATCCAACTCGCGCCGGTTTGTTGTATCTGGGCACTGAGAACGGACTCTACGTCTCGTTTGATGATGGTGAGAACTGGCAACCATTGCAATCAAATCTGCCGCACGCGCCCGTTTACTGGATGGTTGTGCAGGAGCACTTCAACGATCTTGTGATTGCCACTTACGGTCGTGGCTTCTGGATTCTTGACGACCTAACGCCAGTCCAACAGATGACTGATGCAGTGCGTTCATCGGAAGTCCACCTGTTTCCACCGCGCCCAACATATCGGTTTCGACAGGGAACTGTGCCTGTCACGATGTCGGATGATCCTTCGGCAGGCCAAAATCCGCCGTACGGAGCCGCGATCAACTATTACCTGAAGACCGCGCCTTCCGGCGATGTAAAGATCAAGATCGAAGATTCCAAACATGAGACAGTTCGCACGCTCACGGGAACAACAACCGTCGGATTGAATCGCGTCACCTGGAATCTCGAGGGAGAACCCACGAGGGAAGTTCGCATGAGAACAAGTCCCGCTTACGCACCTGAAATTCGGGTGGGTCCAGACGGAACGCGAACTGCTCCTGGTGCTCCACGCATGTCGCTGTTGTTGCCGCCCGGGACTTATACAGTGAAGCTGTCGGTTGGCAATGTGGAACGCATTCAACCATTAATTGTGAAGAAAGATCCGAATTCGGAAGGCACGGAGAGTACGATCGCAGCGCAAATGGAAATGCTGATGGCGTTAAGGAAAGATCTCGATAGCGCCGCGGAGATGGTCAATCAAATTGAGTTCATGAGGGCGCAGCTTTACCATTTAAACGCAACTATGGGTACAGACGGCTCTGCGAGTAAGAGTGCCGCAGACGAGCTTGACAAAAAGTTGTCCGACATTGAGGAGAGCCTGATTCAGCCGAGATTGACTGGACAAGGTCAGGACACCGTGCGTTGGCCGCCGAAACTGCTTACCAAGATCAATTATCTGGCGAATGGACTGGCGGGTTCAGATTTTGGACCAACAAATCAGCAGCGTGAGGTACAGGCTCTGCTGCATGGGCAGTTTATGACCTTGCGAAGTCGTCTGGATGAGGTTGTGAAAACCGATGTTGCGAATTTCAACAAGTTAGTGCGGGAGTTTGGAATTCAAGCCATTAGCAGCGGCACACCCTGAGGTCAGAACCGGAAGGGCTCTTCAGATTCCTCAGCACTTAAATGATACCGCCACCGATGTAGAAGAACTCATCGTCTTTGAAACTCGGGTGAACCAAGCACCATGCTAATCAGTTCTGCCACGAAGAGTGGAGCGACCGCCGTCTTAGGATTATCGACGACGGCTGTTTTGGCATAATTTATCGGTAGCGTGGCCCTTGTCGCAGAAGATGTATTCGCTATCGTAGGTACCTCAGACGATTCGCGCGCAACTTTGTCGATTGCGCCCCATGTCTTGTCGCTGACACCACCAGTCAGCATTAGTTGAGACAAATGGTCGGCAGCTGCTGTTGGACTATTCAGATCCGTTTGGCTAAGTATCCGGGCCGGATCGATGTGCGTGCCTTTGAGTTTATTGCTCGACAGCGCAACTGCGAAATTCAAGCGTTCCAGCATGGAACCGATTGCGAGCCATTGCGCGGCCCGATCAGGATAGCCGTCCGGAGTGAGCCTCCCAAATAGCGGCTGGCCCATACGTGCTATCCAACCAAGCACGGAAGGGTCTGCATCAGTTTCGGCCTCAATTGCGCGCATGGCAGCAGCGACATACTCAAATGGTGTTCGCACTTTCGCGCGATAAGCATTCGCGGAAAAAAGTTCGGGTGACGTTAGGATTGTGCGCAAGGTCTCGCGGATTGAGCCGCTCGTTTTCAGAAAAGTCGCAGCTGCGCGATTGATAACCGATCGTGGCGGGTCGTCGCTGACAAAGCGGCGAGCAAGTTTTGTCGCAATGAAGTTTGCGGTGGCGGGATGGCTGGCCAAAATGTCCAACACCTTATCCCCATCGCTAATCCCTCCGCCGGCAGGAATTTTGTGTCCCAGCACTATCTTCTCGCCATTGTCGTGAGTCCGGGGGTTAAAGAAGAACAATCCTACTTCGTTCGGCTTACGGATCGTCCAGCCAGTGAAGCAGCGTGCGACTTCCTGCACGTCCTTTTGTGTGTAGCCGCCGTCAACTCCCAGCGTATGAAGTTCCATTAATTCACGAGCGTAGTTTTCATTTATACCTCCGACCGTTCTCACTGGTTTGTCGTTTGTAGCTGGGTAGTGTCGCTGCACGCTGGACTGCCAGTTGTCGAGGTAATAGAGCATCGCCGGAGAGCGGGCTGTCGCGCCCAGCAAATCGCGAAAATTCTCCAAAGCAAATGGGCGAATCGCATCGCGATCGAACTCAGTTAATAGGAATCGATCCGCATCCTTGTTGGCGAAGACACTAAAGTGGTTCTCCCAAAAATTAACCATCAATTCAAACAATTGGCGTTCGCTATAAACGGCGCGCAATAGCGCTGCGCGCTGCAGTTCAGTAACAACCAATTGCGCATTCTTCACCGGTTTTGGCGCGGCCGGTTTTGAAGAAGTTGGTGAATCCTTGATGGCCTCACCTCCTGCCGGTTTCATTTCTGGCGCGCTCACTTGATTTGGCGCCATCGAGGTTTGGGCCTCAGTCTTTTCCATTTTCATTTGCTGCTCAGTGACTGATGGGCTGACTGACGGCGTAATGATGCTCTTTGGTTCTGCAACCGCCGATCTTGCGGTTGCTGCAGGCGATGGCAGTACAGACATGGAAGGTTCGGGAGACGGAGAAGGGGTTGGCTTTGGCGGCGTATATTGTTCGATTAGTTCTGGCGTTCCGATCGTAAGCGTTGGAAGTTTGCGAAGACGTTCATCGAGCGCGCTGTCTTTAATTGATTCGGGGTCGAGCTGCTGAGCGATAAATTCATTGAGGCCGATCGCCTTGACGTGTTCGAAGTCTCCAGGCCGGATGCCAAAAGTTAGACGCGTCAATAGATGTGTGATCTTCTGATCGTTCGATAGCTCTCGATGCTTTGTTCTCGTATCCTTTGCTGTCGTGTGTATGGCGATAAAGAAGATCTGTCCTGTGCTAATAAGAATCGCAAGTACAAACGCGGTAGACTTGGCAAAGCCTGTGGACTTAGTAATTCTCATAAGGGCAGCCTTTCCGGTCGAATATGGGAATTCTAAATCCTGCGCAAAGGGTGTACAAGATGGAATTCAGACGTCAGAGAATATTCACAGTGCGTGCCGCGGGTCACCGGCAAATCCATGTGGCACTGATGGTAATGTCAACTTAACTTAACAAAAGAGAGAAATAGCGACCGGAGCATTGGATCCACTTTGTTGTCTAGTCATTTTGCGAGCCTCGATGCAAATCGCGGCTTTCCTATCACTCGTTTAAGAAGAAAGACGAAATGCCTTTAGTGCCTTCGTTGTGGATTTCTTCAGTCACCAGGAACAGGGAAACCAATGAAACTACTTTTGCTTCTTACGTTGCTGATGCTTACCCCAGTTTTGCAGGAGCAACTCGATGATCAGAGAGATCCACGCCTCGTTGTGCTTAAGTTCAGTTGGGCCAAGGAACGTCAGATTAGCGAGCTCAATAGGGTTGTTCCCGAGTCTGGGCCATCAACGAACGAGCCAATGCCTATCAACCAGACAAGGGATTCTCAAGCTGACGTTCGAAACAAACGAGACCTGGCAACGCGTCGGGCTGAACTTGACGATAATGAAAGGAAGATGACTGACTCTTCTCAGAAGAGGTCCAATTCCTATCGTATCCACCTTGAAGTGAAGAACGAAGGTTCGGCCATCGTCAAGAGTTTTATCTGGGAATTCCGACCACACGCAGCACCTGGGGACTACCAGGCAAAGCAATTCGTCTGCGTTGTTAAGGCGAAGCCAGACGAGCGCAAGAAATTTGACTTTGTGGTTCCATTTGCACCGGTAAGAATTGTCAACACCAACCCGAAGTCAGGTAAGCCGGATGACGGCGAGGTAGTCATTAACAGTGTTGAGTACGACGATGGCTCGGTCTGGAAGCGCAAAGGATGGTCGAGGCAATTGCCGTCTTCTGCATTTCACGGCTTGGGTAACGGTAAGTGCCTCGAGAATTGATGGTGATGGGTCGATGAGAATTCTCGGCTCGGTTGTTTTGATACTTCTGCTGGCAATGTGCGACACTCGGCATCACTTCGGCCTTGGCTGCATTGTAACTCTTGAGCTTATCCGTAATGATCAGACGCGGAACATACCTCAACCCTTTCAGAAGCTTGCGAAAGAATTTCTCTTGGCCGCTCCCTTATCTCGGTGACTTTGGACCAGGATATTCCAACACGTCTCCATCCTGATCCACTGCACGCCAGAGGTAGTGAACGCGACGGTTGATCTTGAGGAACACTTCATTTGAGGCCCAGTCGGCGCTAAGTACTGGGTTGCTCCGTGAAAGAACTCGTGGCCAACCATATTGAGCGCAGCTCACTGACCGAACCTTTGCCGGTACTCGCTGGACCAGACGAAGGCCTTGACCATCTCAGCGTTGACGTAGTTGCCGCCGTGCTGTTCGAGCTTCCGGAGCCAGTAGTCATAGCCAGTGTAGTCCGTGTCCGGTGCGTCGTCCGGGTTGCGCCTCAAGTAGCCGAAATACTGCATCAAGACGAATGCGCGATTGAATTCCCGCTGCTGCAAGGTTTGATTCTCTGCGAGCGAGCGTAAGACTTCCGCGCGCTTCACGACGTCCGTCGAGGGCGCATTCGGCCCGCCGAAGGCGTCTTCGAGCTGCATTATCTCCGCTTCGGTAAGTACACCGCCCGCGTTTACGTTGAGCTGTCTGACAAACTCTGCGGCGCTCAGCGTAGTGGGGTAAGCATTCGTGAACCGCTCTCTGGAGATGAACTCGCGGACGAAAGCTTGCTTGTTGTCTTCAAGCTGCAGCTGCCAATTCCCCTGGTTCACTATTACTCCATTACCAATCTGCTGAGTATCTGGTAGAAACTCGCTGAAGCGAACAATCGGCACAGGTAGTTGATGCGCTCCTCCCAGGGTTGAAGATCCATTGAAATCTCCGTAAGCAGTTTTATAGAGACGCTCGACCAGATAGCCAGTCTCCTGAAACTCAATTGAAATATAAAACGCCGCCGAAACATTGTTGCGCTTGACCTCGATGCATACAGCGTCCGCGCCACATGAAGTCATCTCGTTGGTCCAGAAGTTAAGACCGCTGGAGTCAGGTTCGCGGTTCAGAAAGTCGTGATAATGCTGGCGGACAAAGACCGGTTCGTTGTCAATTGGATTGCCGGAAGACACTACCGGGTCGTCCATGATCTGGAGCGTGGCCGTCGCACGAAGGCCGAGCGTATCACCGTTGCTCGGGTTCGACAGCTTGAGGGAAAGGGTTTCCGTACCCTCAATGTAAGAGTCGTCATTGACTAGTACAACAAAGGACTTCTCGGTTTCGTTGGCGCCGAATCGGAGCCTGCCGGCCGTACGCGTGTAGTCACAGTGTTCGAGCGCGATACCAGTAACCAGCGAGCAGGGCACAACTGCCGAAGGGCCGCTGCCGTCGTCCGTGGCGTACTTAACCGACGACGCTTTGGTTCCGTCACCCGCGCGCTTCACGGTAATCGTGACCGAGCCGACGCCCTCGGCGACCATATAGGTGGCCTGCGAGAACTCGAACACGCCTGTCGCCTGTTCACCTACGAGAGTGCCGGCTGAAGCGTTGAAGTTCGCTGCTCCGGAGTATTCGGCGATCACAGTGTAGGTGCCGGCCGAGTCTGCGGAAGTTATGCACGTAGCGCGTCCTGAGCTTAAGGGGAGGTCGCTGCAGGAGACGATTGCCGTACCGTCCATTTTGAAGGTGACAGTCCCGTTCGGGACATCCGCCGGCGACGTGACTGCCGCCGAAAAGGTCAAGCTCTGTCCCGGGCCGACCGAAGAAGAGAGTTCCGTGGTGGTGGATGCTTTGGCGATTTGGAATGAGCGCGCTACCTCGGTAGCCGGGTCGTGGTTCGAGTCGCCTCCCTGCGAGGCATTGATCGTACACTCGCCCGCGCCGTTGATGTGTACGCTCGATCCGGAAGTACTGCATTGGCCCAACGCCGCGAAACTCACCGGCAGACCGGAAGAGGCCGAGGCGCTCACGATGAAGTCAGCGTCGCCGAAGGTCTTGTCAGGGAGGGCGTCGAAAGTGATCGCCTGCGCAGCTTTCTGCGCGGTAACTGTCTCAGTCACTCGTGGTGCGGCGTTGTGGCTGGCGTCACCGGGCTGGTCGTAATTCACAGTGCAGTTGCCGGCGGCTATGGTGAAGGCCGCACCGTTGTTCGTGCAGGCGCCTGAGCTGCTGTACGAGACCGGTAAACCTGAAGATGACGTGGCGGCAACATTGAACTGCGTGTTATTGGCTGCGCTTGCAGGCGCGTGCGTCGTGACGCTTATCGCCTGATTCGCCTTAAGATTGTTCAGGCTAAAAACTGTTGAAAGTGAGCCCGAGTTGATGCTCGCGGCGACCGTAAAGGCACCTGCCGTCTCGTTCGCAGTGAAGCTGGAGGCGGTAGCGACGCCACTCGCATTGGTTGTCGCCGTGGTCGTAGTCGTGTTGTTGGCAAACCGGCCGCTCGCGCCAATTGCAGGTGCCGTGAAAGTGACGTTGACACCGCTGACCGGATTGCCCGTCGCGTCTGTGACCGTGGCTTGCAGAGCGGTGGCAAAGCTCGAGTTGATCGTTGCACTCTGTCCGGATCCTGCGGTGGCGGCGATGGCTGGAGAGGTGGGCGCGGTGATGGTGAACTGGTTCGAACTCGTGGTCGTCGCAGAGAAGATTTGACCCGAGGCCGTCAGCCTGTAAGAGCCGGCTTTGTCGATCGACAGGTCATTAAAAGTCGCTAGACCATTAACCGCTGAAACTGTTTTCGTACCTGAGAGAGTGGCTGCCGACGGATTATTACCCAGGGTAATTGTCACCGCGAACGTCGCGTTTACTGGATTGTCCGAAGTGTCGACGATCTGAACGGTGACTGGCGGTGTGATGGTGCTGCCAGCGACTGTATTTGCCGGTTGCTGAATGAAGGTGGGATGCATAGGTGGCAGCAAGAAGGCGTTACGAACCGATTCCGTGATCGATTCCGAGCCGGCCAGATTGGATCCGCGGTAAACGCCGCGAGCGCGGACATACAGGTTCTGTTGGAGGGGCAGGTTCTGTCCGAACAGTGCAAAGGTGTTGCTCGTGCCGATGCGAGTGCCATTGCCCAGGAACGTGTAGTTGATTCCGTCGGAGGATCGTTCGAAGGTGACACGTGAGAGCTGCGGCGCGGCACCCGAGCGTTCCCAAAAGATGGTCGGCGGCGTGACCGTAAGTTTCTGAACCGCGGCGGTATCATTCGCCAGCCGCGCGAAGAGATTGCGCGATTGCCCGCCCACGTTGGTGAAATTGCCGCCAATCAAAATCTTGCCATCGGCCTGGATACTGACGGTACTCACTCCGTCGGGCGCGTTGGGATCGAAAGCCGGATCAACCGTGCCATCCAAATTCAACCGAGCGACGCAGTTGCGCGTTACCGACGTTCCACCATTGGGTGTCAGAGTTGAGAAGCCGCCGCCGACGAGAATCTTCCCATCAGCCTGAAGAGCCAGAGTGATGACAAAGTTGTCCGCGTTCGGATCGAACGCGTTGTCGACTGTGCCATCTGAATTCAGCCGAGCAATACAGCTGCGCGCGATTGCTGCACCGCCATTGGGCGCGAACCCACCGAAGCCTCCGCCCACAACAATTTTACCGTCAGGCTGCACGGCGATGGCGTAGACCCTATTGCTGGCATTAGGGTTAAAACCCGCGTCAACTGTGCCGTCGGTGTTCAGCCGGGCGATGAAGTTGCGTGCGAACTGTCCTCCGCCGTTAATCAAGGTGAATGCGCCGCCGATAAGAATCTTTCCGTCTCCCTGCAAAGCAATTGTGTACACATCCAGGTTGGGAACGGTATTGAAAGCCATATCAACTGTGCCGTTACCGTTAAGGCGAGCGAACACATTGCGGAAGACCGAGGCTCCTCCATTCGGCGCCAGTGTGGTGAAGAAGCCACTCAAAAGGATTTTTCCGTCTGCCTGAATCGCAAGGGCTGTGACCAGATCATTCGCGTTGGGATCGAACGTGGTGTCAATTGTGCCGTCTGAATTAAGACGTGCGACATGATTGCGTGTGACACTCATTCCTCCGTTGGGCGTGAAGGCGGTAAAGTAGCCGCCCACGATGATCTTGCCATCAGTTTGCACAGCGATAGCATCGATGTAGTCGTTTGCGTTGGGATTGAACGTCATATCAAGAGTGCCATCCGAATTCAGGCGCGCGATGTTCTTGCGCGCCACGCCGAGCACACTGGTGAAAGTGCCGCCGATGAGTATCTTGCCGTCGGGCTGAACCGCGCTGGCGCTGACCTGGCTGCCCACAGCGTTGATATTGAGAGTCTGATCGAGCCGCCCGTCTACTTCGAGTCGTGCGATGCGATTGCGCATTTGTCCTTTGAAGCTATTCGCGGAATAGAATGGGCCACCCACAACAATCTTGTTGTCCGGTTGCACAGCGATGGTAAAGACCTGGTCATTCGGAGCGGGATTCACAGATGCGTCAAGCGTGCCATCTGCATTCAGACGCGCCAGGTACTTGTTGATGACGAACGCCCCGCCGTTGGGCGTGAACGAGTTGAATCCGCCGCCAATGAGAACACGGCCGTCTGCCTGTAAAGCGATGGTCCGCACAAATCCGTTTGGGCTGGGGTCGAATGTGGTGTCAATCGTGCCATCCGGATTCAGGCGCGCCATGTGATTGCGTGCGACCGAGGCTCCTCCGTTTGGTGTGAGCGTGGCAAATTCCCCGCCGATAAGGATCCGGCCATCTGCCTGCACCGCGATGGCGCCGAGAATATTGTTCGGGTTGGGATTGAAAGACGCGTCGAGTGTGCCATCAACGTTCACCCGCGCAATGTAGTTGCGAGCGACAGTTGCCCCGCCGTTGGGCGCCAACGTGGTGAACCTGCCGCCTACTAAGATCCGGCCGTCGATCTGCATCGTGAGAGCATTCACAGTAGTGCTCGCACTGGGGTCGAAGGTTGGGTCAACCGTGCCGTCGGAATTCAGGCGGGCGATACGTTTGCGCGTAACACTTGCTCCGCCACCCGGCGCGAGTGCGGTGAAATCGCCGCCAATGATGATGTTGCCGTCCGGCTGCACAATGACGGCAAGCACAGAACCATTTGCCTGCGGATTAAAAGTCGTGTCGACTGTGCCGTCAGCATTTAGGCGCGCGATGAAGTTGCGATTGATTGAGGCTCCGCCGTTTGGTGCGAGCACGTCGAAATCGCCGGCGATGATAACCTTGCCGTCGGATTGTAAAGCGATAGCTTGGACAGAACTGTTGGCATTGGGGTTGAAAGTCGGATCAACTGTTCCGTCTGTGTTCAGGCGGGCGATGTAGTTGCGCACCACTGATGCTCCGCCGTTGGGCGCGAGCGTGGTGAAGTCGCCGCCGATGAGAATCCTGCCGTCCGGCTGCACCACTATTGATCGCACCAGGCCATTCGCGCTGGGGTCAAAGCCGTCGAGTGGTGAGTTTGCATTGGCCATGCTTGAAGCGGTCGCGACATTTGAATCGAGGATTCCGTCGTTGGCCTTAACCGGAGCGTTGTGATAAGTGATCGGACTCGGGCTGTCTGCCGAGGCTCTCGTTTCCCAGAGAGCAGAGGTCATGGCAACGGCAAGCACAAATATGAATAGTAGGCTGATGTTTGTCCTTCTCATTTCAAACCTTCCCTTCAACTCAGTCGGCTAGGAGGCTTTTGCCTTAACGGCAAGCGCGCTCCCTGTTCGTTCACATTAGTAGTGACGCGATCCGGCAAAACATCACCGCCGGCGCTCGGACTGTCCGGACTGTGGGTCTATGACAAAGTTTGGAATATGAGCTGGTGGGGAAGGATCATGAATGTTTCTTTGACAACAGTTAAGAGACTGAATAGAAATCGAGAAACTGAGGAAAGCAGGATAAGAAACCTAACGTGAGCGAGACGAAGGGCAAGATTGCCAGGGAGTGTGGCGTGCCGTATTGGAGTCGAACCCGTTGCAATAACACTTCATCGCAAGATTCACGTTGATGTGTAACTACACGGAGAGGACAATATGCGTCTTTCTCGTCGATTCTTTGTCATCATGCTCGCCATGATTACCTGGTCTACTTACCCAGTGACCGCCAAGCTCGATGGCGGCAAAGCGATCGTTTACGTTGGTACCTTTAAGCGAGAATCCAGCAAAGGCATTTACGCATGGCGACTGGACATGAACTCGGGCAAGATGGATCCATTGGGCCTGGCGGCGGACACCATGAGACCAGTCTTTATTGCATTGCATCCCAACCGCCGGTTCCTTTATGCAGTTAGTCGTCCCACGGCCGTCGATCGAACGAATATGGGTGTGGTTCTCGCCTACTCGATCGATCCAAAAACGGCCAGGTTGACGCTCCTCAACTCCTTCTCAACGCGTGGAATCGATCCCGCTTACGCGGTAGTGGATCGAACCGGCCAAAACTTGTTGGTGGCAAACTTCGGTTCGAACGCCGGCAAAGGCTGCGTCGCAGTTTTTCCCGTTAAGAAGGACGGGAGTCTTACTGAAGCATCAGACTTCATCGAGTACAGTGGCACTGGTATTCATCCACAACGCCAGCAGGGGCCTCACTCACACGCGATCAATGTGTCACCTGATAACCGCTTCGCTTTCGTGGCTGATCTCGGCCTCGACAAGATTTTCATTTACCGCTTTGACGCGGAGAAGGGAAGGCTGACGCCTAACAGTCCGTCGTATGCGACGCTCCCTCCCGGAGCCGGGCCACGTCAGTTTGTCTTTCACCCTAATGGCAAGTTTCTTTACGTCGTGAATGAAATCCAATCGACGCTTGCGACGTTCACTTATTCGGCCGGGTCTTTGAAGCAGGTGCAGATAATTTCAACGCTGCCGCCGAGCTTTACTGGCGCAAACACAGGAGCAACATTGCAGGTTCATCCCAGCGGCAGATTCCTCTATGCGTCGAACCGTGGAGCTGACGATATTGCGGTTTACTCAATTGCCCCTCAAACCGGCACGCTTACCCTCGTCGAATCTGTTCCTACGCAAGGGAGAACGCCAGGCAGCTTCGCCATCGATCCCAGCGGCTCCTGGCTTGTTGCGGCTAACCAGTCTTCCGACTCTCTTGTCCTGTTCAGAATCGATCAGCAGACCGGTAGACTGACCGCAACAGCGCAGAGCTTCGAGGTCGGGACACCTTCGTGCGTGAGATTTCTACCTCTGAACTGATCTCCCCTGATCTTGCACACAGTGAGTTTGGTAGGAGCGCCGAACATCGCGCATCATAGAAGTTGGCCGTAGTACGGCTCTGCCGTATAATGCTGTTATGTATAGCTTCATCGAAACGAAGCTGTTTTCACGACTCGTGGCGGATGTTCTCAGCGACGAGGAGTACGCAAAGCTTCAGGCTTTTGATCAAAGATCCTGAGGCGGGTGATCTTATTTCCGGTTCAGGTGGTGTCCGCAAATTACGCTGGAGTGTAGCTGGTCGTGGCAAGCGCGGTGGCATTCGAGTGATCTACTACGCACGTGTTCGCCGGGGTCAATTTTGGATGCTGACACTTTACTCGAAGAACGTAATGGAAAATATCCCAGCCAACGTGCTTCGCCAAATTAAGGGAGAGATCGATGGCTAAAGCAAAACGCAATATTGGAATGGAAATTCTTGAAGGCATTCGTGAAATCAAGCGTGGAGCGCACGGTCGAGTGATCAACCACCCGCCTGTGCGCGCCGTCCGTGAGGGCACAGGGCTTTCACAGTCGCAATTCGCCGAGTTGCTTGGGGTCTCGGTGCGGACGTTGCAGGAGTGGGAACAAGGTCGTCGAGCTCCTTCGGGCGCAGCGCGCACGTTGCTCCGAATTGTGGCGAAGAATCCTCGAGTCTTGCGGGAAGTCGCATAACGTCACAGGCTTCATACTCGCGCACAAGTCAATGTCACAGGGTTTGAGTTCAGATACGAATCTTTTAATCTAGTGTTTTCACGCTACAGTCCATCTTGCAAAAACGGCAGGGAAGCTTTTGGAAGCATCCCTGCCGTTTTCTTCTCATAACTTTCGTCACGAGATGGCGATCACCGTCCTCACCCCGGCAATCGCTGAGGCGAGCACATTCAGCGCTCGCCTGGTTGAAGAAGATTCTAGCAACGATAAGTTGGATCTACAAAACGTAACCTGCCGCCAAATGTCTGACTCTATGCCGTAGTAGCCTTGCCACGATAAAGAGGAAGAAATTCATCAGTCACGAACGTCTCGAAAGAAGTTGGCGTAGTGTTCTCCGCCGTGCGTTCCTCGAGTGGTTCCATATACCCAGAATTTAGAGCAGCCGACATTTCGAGGATCAGGTCAGCGACATTCTCTGATATTCCCATTTGCAGAAACGCTCCTCGAACTTGTTCGTCTGGCAATCGGACGTATTTGAGGTCCGGCTTTCCAATCGCATTACCAATGATCCTGGCGGCGTCATCGTAGCTCACGTCCCGTTGTCCAAGCAGTTCGCGTGTTTGTTTATCGGTGAAGTCAAGCTCAAGAAGTGCCTTGGCAGCAGCAGCTCCTATATCCCTGGTCGCAATCATTGGGAGCGCCAGATCTGCCCGGACTGGGCCGGCAGTAGTCCCCATCGTTTGAATAATGCCCGCCTGAGCGAGCGTGTTCTCCATGAAATACCCGGGCCGAAGGTGCAGAGCGTTCAGACTTGGAATGCGGTTAAGCTTTTGCTCCAGATAATGCAGACCGACGACCGGCCCAGTACCTTGAGCCTTGTCGGCTCCGACACTACTAAGCGAGACCACATACTCGACGCGCGCTTTCTCAACTGCCTCTGCGATTGCGTTACTGGCCCTGTCCTGATCGGCGCGATAGTTCTGACTGGTCATACTTGGTGGGACCATAGCGTAAACTGCTTTCGCTCCCGAAAACGCTTTGGTCAGTGTTGCAGCATCTGTGATGTCACAAACAAATGGCTCTGCACCTTCCGCTGCAAGGGCTTCCAGACGGTCGGCACTTCTACCGATCGCTCTCACCTTCTGGCCCTGCCCCAACAATGTCTTTGCAACGATACCTCCGGTATGACCGGTTGCTCCCGTGATTACGTACATAATTTCCCTCCAATAACTTCAAACAATTTTGTTTCCAACATTCGAACCTGCTTTCACCTCGTTTGGTAGGTCTAACTTATCATCAATAAGCAGGTCCGTTAAAACCACAGTAAGCCGTGCATATTCAGGTGAGACTCATTCCCTTCAAAAGCAGTCCGTGATAAAAACTCCTCGTCAACTGAAGAGGTCTCTGCTTAAAACTAAAGGCTCAACTCTTATGCTAACGCTATTCCAAGACCTGAAATACGCATTTCGTTACCTTCGCAAGCAGCGCAGCTTTACCGCTGTAACCGTCCTTACGATCGCACTCGGAATCGGTATTAACACCGCTCTATTCACAGTGTTCGATGCCTTTTTCCTGAAGCCTCTTCCGCTGAAAGACCCGTCACGTCTCGTGAACCTGCAAGGCCAGGATAAGCGCGGCATGAGTCGCCGACTTTTCTCTTATCTCGATTATCTTGACTATCAACAACAGAACGCCTCAGTCGCCGAACTCGTTGCCTGGAATAAAGTCGATGCCACCCTGGGTGAAGCGCCACCACAGGACGCTGATGATTTCACACTCGCAGAAGGCTACGAACACGTCTTCGGACAGATCGTTTCTACAAATTATTTCAAGCTACTTGGCGCACAGATGCACTTAGGACGCGGATTTACGTCCATTGAAGATAGAGTCGAAGGCAGTTCGGCGATCGTCTTAAGTCATGCGTATTGGCAGCGTCGCTACAACTCGGATACTTCCATCGTCGGCAAGGAGATCACGCTTAAAGGACATTTGTTCACCATTATCGGTGTTGCGGAGCCAGGGTTCATTGGCACGACTCCCGACTCACCGTCGTTCTGGGTTCCTCTGACGGCGCGTAACTACCTGATTCAGACTGGCGGTTGGGGTCACAAGACATGGCAAACAGATCGCAACTTCGACGCGTTTACATTGCTGGCGCGCATCGCACCCAATCTCTCTGAACAACAAGCACAAGCAACACTTCAACTCACGACGAATCGTCTCGCCGAACAATACCCGGATGAGAATCGCAAGACGCAGCTCACGGTAGAGCGTGCAGGTACCTTTACGACTCTTACTGACGATGTAGCCTCGATTGTTCTACCGCTGGCGATTGGCTTCGCGCTGGTGTTCCTTGTTGCCTGCGCGAATGTCGCAAACCTCTTGCTCGCTCGCGCGACTGCCAGGCAACGTGAGATTGGTGTTCGTGTCGCCCTTGGCGCACGACGTTCACGTATTATCCGGCAGCTTTTAACTGAGAGTCTTCTGTTAACTATTTTGGGAGGCGCTGTCGGGTTTCTGTTTGCAGTCTGGACACTGCGCACTGTCTACCCGATCATTCTTTCTTCACTTCCATCTCCAGAACTCGCTGCCGGGTTTACGCTCGATCTTTTTCCCGACTGGCGCGTGTTTGTCTTCACACTCGCCATCGCTGCGATTGCAGGCATCGTTGCTGGAATTGCGCCTGCGATTCAGATCTCGCGGCCTAACGTTGTTACTGCACTGAAGGATGAAAGTCTTTATGGGTCTTTTAGTAAGTCGCGTTTGCGTAATGGTCTTGTGGTCGCACAAATCGCGGTATCTCTCTCGCTGTTGATCGCGGCTGGTCTGCTGGCAGTGAACGCATACCGTCTTCGACAAGTCGATACGGGAATGAATATTCATAACGTGTTTTCAGTCGCCGTCGGGTTGAATGGACCAGACAACCAGACCAATGAAACGAAAGAGAACACGTTGAGAAGGGATCTTGCAGATCGCCTGCGCGCGTTACCCGAGGTTGTGTCTGTTAGTGAAGCATTCAACCAGCCTTTGTCAGGAAGCAGGGGGAACCAGCTGGTGATGTTGAACGGTGAGAAGACTGATCATCTGCACGAGGCGGGATTCAACTTCGTTTCGTCCGATTACTTTCAAACGATGTCGATTCAGATCATAAGGGGCAGGTCGTTTAGTTCGGATGAGGTTCGTTCAAGCGCACCAGTGGTCGTTGTTAGTCAGACTGCTGCAAACGTATTCTGGCCCGGGCAGGATCCGGTTGGTCAACAGTTCGCGATCGAAGGCGAATCAGGTCAGCAGAATCAACAAGTGCGGTACAAGCAATATGAAGTCGTTGGTGTGGCTAGAGACACGCGCAGCCGTCACGTTTGGCTGAAAGACGGACGGTTCCTGTATGTTCCGTTGCCGGATGCGAAGAGTCGTTATCTTCTAGTGCAAACTCGGGCGTATCCGTCTGCAACTATTTCGGGTGTCCGCAGTTTGGCAGCATCCATCGATCCCGCACTGCGCACGTCGGTTCGCCTTCTCGATGACAATTTGCAGATCCAAACAGTTCCCTTTCGCGCACTAGCCTGGGTATCAGTAATCCTCGGCAGTTTGGCCCTGGCATTGGCAGCACTTGGTTTATATGGAGTGACCTCCTTCGTCGTCGCGCGTCGTACACACGAGATTGGGATCCGCATGGCACTCGGTGCACAGGGAAGAGATGTAGTTGCGTTATTCTTAAGCGGTGGACTGAGATTGACGGCGGTTGGAATCGTGATTGGCCTTTGTGGTGGAATGGCGTTATCCCGGTTTCTCGTCTCAGTGCTGGTCGATCTTAGCTCTTTGAATCCTTTAGTGTTCGCGTTGGTATCAGCCTTTTTGCTTGTCATTGCTACGCTGACGATTTTCGTGGCGACATACCGTGCGACAAAGGTCGATCCGATGGTTGCACTCCGTTATGAATGACGGCGCAAGGAGCGTAGCAAACCAGCAAGTTCTTGTTTTCGTAGCCAGAATTATTACAGAACCAGAAGCGAAGCTACTGCACGCCAGAGAGAAGAACCCTAGGGGAACCAAGCGACTACTCTCTAGCGTGCAGTCGCTTCGCTCCTGGTTCCGTATCTGAAGCGTGACGTCGCAAAATACTATTTTGGTTGCGGCCTTAGCCGCACTTCGTAATCTGCGGATATGTTTCGTGTTTCTCTGTTGCGGTTATCTGCGGCAGGTGCTCGCTAGCGAGCATTGAGGACACAACTCATTGTTTACAAAACTGCCAATAACGCACTAATTCCAACTCGGCATACTCATTGCTAAAACGCTCACTGGACGACCATGTAATTTCCGCGTGCAACCTTCACTCGCCGGTCGCGCCCTCCTGCTTAGTCTTACTCAATTCCAGGAGCCCAATCGTCCTCGCCCAACTTGCGCAGCCTCGACACTTCGCAAGGTTCTACTTCGTTCGCACAGCTTAGCCGTGATTCATGCTGGGACGACCGCAGGCGTCCCCGGCTGCAACGCGCCGCAGGCGCGAGCACTCAACACTAGTCTGATGATTTGAAAGGATCCTAATGCCGAAATCTCTCTTGCCCCTTCTTCTTGTTCTATTGCTTTGTTTCTCTTCAGTACCCTTCGCCTTCGCACAGGACGGCTTCACCACTTTAACCAACGCCGACATCCTGACGATGGTGCGAGCAAAACTCCCACCCGCACTCATCATCGAAAAGATCAACACCTCCTCCTGCAAAAAGTCAGAAATCCCACCGACCGCAGTCGGTGGATGCGTTCAGACCCACGCTACAAAGGCCAACGGAAACTGCGGCTCAAATCCCACCAACCGCAGTTGGTGGATTCGTTCATATCCAACCTTTGAGCAAGAGCTAGAGATAATTAGTGAAGTTCATGCGGATTGCAGCTTCTCCTAAGGCCAGGTATGAACCATCCACCGACTGCGGTCGGTGGGATTCCTCTCGCTATTTGGTCCATCTTGTAGGCTGCGTCTGAACCATCCACCAACTGCGGTTGGTGGGATTTTGGACTTTTTGTGCAAGGCCTCGCCGACTTCATTATCGTCGGCGGAACTAACAAGGGAGTTCAGAAGTGGTACGACACAGTGGTCGGCAGCGGCTACGAACGTGATCGCAATCAAGGCAGCATCCGCATAATCCGGGTGTGTGATAAGTCAGTTATCTGGGGCTCACAAAAAGGTGACCGCTCGTTATGGTGGGGCGCATGGAAGAAGGGAGGTAAACGCAAAGTCGCCGAGAGATTGGTAAACGACATGAAGGGCGACTTGTTCAAGAGTGGGTTCTAATCAGTTTTGGCAGGCGCTGATTCCAAGACGCGTCATTGGTTGACGTGTGAAACGGGATAAGCGCCAATAAGAATCTCTTCTTCCCAAAGATTCTTAAGTAGGAATCTCTGTAGATTTGCACAGTAGGTGAGCACGTCCTTCCGTTCAGACTGTTTATTCCAATTCATCGGAAAATCGCTATACACCAAGCTGACGCGTTCGTCGATGACTTCATTGCGATGAGAGAGATAGTAGCCGGCGACATTCTCGTAGACGGAGCAACCCCCACGCAGTCGGGTGAACTCTTCAATGATCCAATTTAGCGTTTCTTTGTATGCGGCTCGTGACGAATTGGAACGTAGACTTCAACGCGAATCTTTGGAGCGAAGCTGGTCAAGGCGCTTCTTCCTCCAATCAGAGATCTTTTTCAACCGGCGGCGAAATTCGGAATCCGATACAGTCGCCTTAGCTGGTTTCTTGGTCGTGAGTTGAGGCACAACCTGATACTTGTTTTTCATTCTTGCTCTCCCGCGCCGATTATGGTTTGAAGTAAGTTTCAGTTCAAGAACGGTCAAGCAATGTTTGGCAGAGGTAAAGTTGTGACGTCAGCATGTCTCATTTAGGAGTTCCGTTTTTCGTCGAATCACAGCGATCCTTGCTGTGAGAAAGCGCGAAGGTTGCTAAATCCTGGAGGTCTTCTTCACTCCAGGCATCGCTAAAGTCGATTTGCTCTTTTGAGTTAGTGAGGTCATTAAGGATCATCGCGGCCAGCCGTAAGCGTTCTTTTGGTGATAGGTCTCGGACAGTCTGAGCGTAAAACTCTTTGGCGTTGGTTGCCATGATCAAAGTCTACGCTGTGATGATATGACAGTCGCGTGTGTGATGAAAGGTCGTCGAATGATTGCCCTTCCTTGCACCTTCTCGCGAAGCTAAGTGAGTGTTACCCGATTCCTCGACGCCAGTAACGACGTCAAACGATGATGGAGGAGAGAGTTGATGCCTGAAATAACTCGACGCCGAACAGTCGAAATGTTGCGTGCGCTGTTCGAACTCTTAATGCCAATCCCCGAAGGTATGCAAGCTCGCGAAGCGCGAGCCGTTCATTCTCTTGACACCAGTAATACCGGCACCTATATTTCGAATCCCAACGTATGAAAGCGGCCTCTCCTGGGGGCGGCCGACTTCTGTAGGAACCCTCCTCACTTTTGCTGCCTCACGAAGAAGTCTTCTTGTTAGTACATTCGCCCCGAGTCCTTGCGCTCACATGGAATCTGAACGACAGACCAGAAAGAAACGGATTGATCCTCTACTCAAAGGCCTAGGCTGGAAGGTTGTGCCGTTTGATGAAGCCCGACCTCTCACGGCCCTCTCAAACTGTGCCATCGAAGAATACCCAACCGACAACGGACCCGCTGATTACGCGTTATGCATCAACGGAGAGATCGTTGGCGTCGTCGAAGCCAAGAAGCTAACCCTCGGTCCGCAAAACGTGCTTACACAGGCGCAACGATATTCTCGAGGCTTCTCGGTGAGCCGCCTAAATTTTGGCGGCTTCAGAGTTCCTTTCCTTTACTCCACAAACGGCGAAGTCATTTGGTTTCACGACGTTCGTCACACGCACAGCCGCTCGCGAAAGATTGTCCGATTTCATACCCCCTCTGCACTTCGAGAAATGATGGAGCGCGATTTCCAGGCGAGTTGCGACTGGTTTCAAAATAACCCGAATCAGCACTCGCGTTTGCGGCCTTATCAAATCGAAGCCAACAATGCGATGGAGAAAACCATTGGGGACCGGAAGCGCAAGATGCTGGTCGCAATGGCTACTGGTACAGGTAAGACGTTTACGCTGGTAAATGAAGTCTATCGGTTGATGAAGTCCGGAGTTGGCCAGCGTATTCTGTTTCTCGTCGATCGCCGAGCACTCGCTGCACAGGCGGTCCGAGCGTTTGCTTCGTTTGAGCCGGAGCCAGGACTCAAATTTGACAAGATTTACGAAGTCTACAGCCAACGTTTTCAGCGTGAGGACTTCGACGAAGCTGATAAGTTTGATCCGAAGGCACTGCCGCAATCCTATCTCACGGATCCCAAGCAGGGAGATGCCTTTGTCTATGTCAGTACGATCCAACGGATGACGATCAATTTGTTCGGTCGCGACGCTGTCTTCAACATCGGTGACGAACCCATCGACGACGACGCAGAAAAGCTCGACATTCCGATTCACGCTTTTGATGTAATCATCGCGGATGAGTGCCATCGGGGATATTCCACCGGAGAGCTCTCAGTCTGGCGCAAGACTCTTGATCATTTTGACGCTATCAAGATCGGACTAACGGCTACGCCGGCGGCTCACACAAAGGCTTACTTCAATGACGTCGTTTATCGTTATGAGTATGAACGAGCTGTGCGAGAAGGCTTCTTAGTCGATTACGACGTTGTGACCATCAAGTCGGATGTGAGAATGAAAGGTGTGTTCCTCACCGAAGGCGAGCAAATCGGGATAATCGATCCGACGAGCGGCGCTGAGCAATTGGATCAAGTCGAGGACGAACGTCAATTTGACACTGGCGAGATCGAGCAAAAGGTCACAGCTCCCGAGTCAAACAAAAAGATCCTCGAAGAGTTAAAGACCTACGCCCTCGAGCATCAGGAGCATTACGGTCGCTTCCCTAAGATCCTGATCTTCGCAGTTAATGATCTGCCGCACTTTTCCCACGCGGACAATCTTGTCGAGATTGGTCGCGACGTTTTCGGCCAGGGAGATTCGTTTGTCCAGAAGATCACAGGCCGAGTTGATCGCCCGCTGCAGAGAATCCGCGAGTTTAGAAATCGGCCTGAACCACATGTCGTTGTTTCCGTCGACATGCTGACAACCGGCGTCGATATTCCCGACCTTGAATACATCGTCTTCCTACGTCCCGTGAAGTCGCGCATTTTGTTTGAGCAGATGCTTGGACGCGGGACTCGTAAAGGTGAGAAGTTTCCAGACAAGTCGCACTTCACTGTCTTTGACTGCTTTGACGGTACGCTACTTGAATACTTCCGGAGCGCTACGGCAATCACCGCTGAACCTCCTGAGAAAGAACTCCGAACGATCAAGCAGATCATTGACGACGTTTGGGAGAATCGAGATCGAGATTACAACATTCGCTGCCTCGTTCGCAGACTACAGCGCATCGATAAGGAAATGTCGGGCGCCGCACGCGAGCTGTTTGCTGCGTATATTCCAAATGGCGATATGGCAACTTATGCAGCCGGGCTTGCAAACAGCCTGCGAAAAGACTTCACGGGCTCAATGGGTTTGCTGCGTAGGTCCGACTTCCAGGACTTGCTTGTAAACTACCCGAGCGCTCCGCGAACTTTCGTCATTGCTTACGAAGCACAAGACGATGTGAGTTCTGCGTGGTTAGTGCGCGGCCTGGACGGAAAGGAATACAAACCAGAAGACTACCTTGCGGCTTTCGCGCGTTTCGTAAAAGAGAATCCCGCTCACGTTGAGGCAATTGAGATTCTGCTGGACCGTCCTCAAGGATGGGGAACGGAAGCACTCGGTGAGTTACACCAGAAGTTGAGTGCGACCAATGAGCGGTTTACGGTTGATAATTTGCAGAAAGCACACAAAGTACGTTACGACAAAGCGCTCGTCGATATTATTTCGATGGTCAAGCATGCAGCGCGCGAACAGGAGCCACTCTACACGGCGTCCGAGCGCGTTCAGCGAGCATTTGATACCGTAACTTCCGGTAAACAATTCTCCGACGAACAACAACGGTGGCTTGATCGCATTCGCGATCATCTGATCGAGAACCTTTCAATCGATCAGGATGATTTTGAGAACCTTCCGATATTCACTCGCTTCGGCGGCTGGGGAAGAGCGAATAAGACTTTCAATAATCAACTGGAAAACA
>DATEXA010000100.1:0-9768 GCA_035257465.1 Pyrinomonadaceae bacterium
TTCGAATTCAAATATGGTTTTGAGCTCGCCGTATTTGGTCGGCGTGGTCGACTTCACACCAAAACGAGTTTGCCTGACGCTCTCATAAAAATTTCCGTTAGGCAGGAACTGGTCTCTGAAAGCCGGCAGCTTGACCGGGCGAACCGTGTCAAACCAATTCGGATCAGCTTGTTTGAACTGGTAGCCAGCATCAAACATCGCAAATCCGTAGATCTGAAAGCTGCTTTCACCCTTTGAGTCTTGAGGGTTCGGAGCCGCGGCCGGTGCTGTTGCTCCCGGTGCTACCGAATCCGAATAAGTCGCCTGCACGATGGCTGGAGCAGGACTCTGCTTTTTCGTTTCTTCGATTGCAGTGATTTGCCCTTTTAGTTCGACCACGGTCTGCTCGAGCTGTTGCAGACGCTGCTTGAGTTGTTCAACTTCTGATGTAGGCTTTGTGGCTTCTGTGGGCTTTGTGGCCTCAGGGGTTTGCGCAAGAATGAAGCTACTCTGAAAAACAATCAGAGCACCCAGGGCGAGCTTAAGACCTGCGAATTTTTTCCAGCCTGATCGATGCTTCGTGGTCATGCGTTCCTCCTTCAACAACTAACAATGATGGGTTTGGACAGGAGTTCCCGTTTCTCGGAGGACTCTAGAAGAGGCTTAGACCTTCCAAAACTGGCAAAAGTTACAGGTAGGGTTATTTGTCGATTTCTAAACGGGTAATCGGTGGACTAACTCTCACCGTAGGAGGCGTAATGAATCGCCCGGCACAATCCACCTGACTTTAAAATGAAGTGAACCTTGGACGCATTGTGAAGTCCCACAGTGAAGGTCATAACCTGTAAGAAGTAACAGGTTCACTTACGATTTCATCCGCCTAGACTAAGTTCCGCGCGGAGCTACTCCGGCGCAGATCTCAAACAGGCGACTATCTGGTTATGAGTGCGACTCAAAATTGCGTGCTTTCGCAGAATCAACGTTCCATGGGTGACGTAATTTCACGATCACTGATGCCGTCTGATTACGATTTAGCGCGGGCGATAGGACGTGGAGACCCTTCAGGGATTGACTTGCTGTACGCTCGTCATAAAACGAAAGTGTATTCGTTGTGTTTACGAATGACAGGTAATAGCGCTGAGGCTGAGGATTTGACGCAGGAGGTGTTCTTGCAACTCCTCGCTAAAGTTGGTTCTTTTCGCGGCGAAAGTCAGTTTACAACTTGGCTCCATCGCTTCACGGTCAATCAAGTCCTCATGTATTTCCGTCGCAGGAATAGTCGTCGCGATCGGTTTTCTAAAGTGCTCGATGAGTTAGCGACGACGCCGCTCGTGAAATATTCGGTGGGTGCGAAGTTGATCGATCGAATTGCGCTGGATGCCGCGGTTGCCAAATTACCTTCGGGCTCGCGCTCAGTTTTTCTGAAATTTGATGTTGAAGGTTACAGTCATGATGAGATTGCCGACATTTTTGGTTGCAGCGTCGGAAACTCGAAGTCGCAACTTCACAAAGCACGTAAAAAACTCAGACACCTGTTAACGTTGAATAGTTCCGCCGCTCTGGTGTCCTAGAAGATCATCCGCAGATTACGCCGATTACGCAGATTTTCTTTAGAAGAGGTTAGTAACGAACCGATCCTAAAGGAATCTGCGTAATCGGCGTAATCTGCGGATAGTTGTTCGATCACCACTTGCGAAGACCCATCAGCCTGATAGGCTCGATGCCGTAAGTCTCGACCTCTATCGACTTACCTAATACTTTGATCTTCCCAGCATAGATGAGCGACCCGACTCCTTCTTCCTTACCTTTACTGTTCCTTTTCAGATCGAGTTGCAGAATTCCAAACGGATAGTCTCTTGACCGGTTAGAGACATAGGCCTCAAGAAAACCAACCGGACGATCGCCAACTGCATAGATTCGTCTTCCACCTTCAATCTTGTGAGAACGAACTAGCTTTAGATCGTAGAATCCCACGCGACCAGTAAGAGTAATCTTGCCTCTTGATTTGGTCCTTTCGAGAACTTTTAGCAACGCATCTGGGCCGCCCTCGAATAATGCACCAGCCATATGCTTTGCCTCTGCGTCACTCGTGTAACTGTTTAGGCGAATGTCGACATTGGCGGTCGCGCCAGCGCCAACCATTCGCGGACCACCGCCTGACGGCATATAAGCCAGCGCGTAAAAGTGTTCTTTCTTTGGTTGTTTTTCTTTAAATTCTTCGTCCTGCGCTGGAATTACCGCAGACATTCCCAAAGCGCAGATGCTCAACAGACAAAACGCGACAGAGATTGCTGCCTTCATGCTTTTAGTCCCTTTCAAAAAGTCAGAGTCCCAAAGACCTCGGTCGAACTTAAGATCGATTTACTTCACCGGTGGCGGATACTTCTTGAACAATTTGGCCATTGCTTTGTTGATGTTTTTATGGACCTTCTCCGGATCTTTGCCTGATCCTAAGGTCTTGCTCGCTTCACCGCGCCAAACCTGTTTTTTAATAGATACATCATAGAGGTCACAATTAAGCGTTCCGATATTGATCGTTTTGCTGGTAGTGGTTGTCGTTGACATTCCGCCCCAACCACCCCAACCGCCCCAGCCCCAATAATTCCCGCCGGTGTTGTAAGAGTTCCATTGTATCTCCTGATTCACGGCCACCTGGTAGATTACATAAAGATCAGGATTGTCTTCGGTTTTGGATAATCCTTTCAGCGCCAATTGGGAATCAATTGCTTGCATGATCTGTTCATCGAGAATTGAGTTTGGATACTGAACATTGGAAATCTTCACAAACTTGTAGGTTTTATATTTTGAGAAGTTGGTTCCGCGAAGATAGTTGTATTTGATGTCTTGCGCTGCTGCAGTGGCACCCAATACCAACAGCAGTGCTACTAAACAGACAACCCTGGCAAACCTGTCGGCCTTATTCATTTTTACGCACCTCCTTCAGAAAACGTGAGACATAGAGGAAAGTCTAGGGAGAGCGTAGGGTGGAAGGTACTGTTAGTTTTTACAGGACAGAGGAGAGATTGCTGATTGCTGATTGCTGATTGCTGATTGCTGATTTTCAGAGCCTATTGCGAGATTTGTTTTCACAAGACATTGCGCCCGCCCGACGGTTTTTCAATCCACAATCCACAATCAGCAATCGCAAATCCGAAATCCGAAATCGGCTCTCCTTTCCCTGTATTTTTGACAGTAGCAACCGTTTGCTCGCCTTCTATCATTTCCTGAGCAGATCTGCTTGGGAGGGCATAGGAATGTTCAAGGAAGGCGCGCTCCGCAAAATCCTTCGTATTAACTTCATAATCATCGTTAGCTTGCAACCTGCCATCACCACAGTCGCCAGGAACGACGATGTAGTAATTCTTAAGAACGGAGATCGTCTAACTGGAGAGATAAGAGGATTACAGAACGGAGAGCTCAAGTTCTTTAGTGGGTACATGGCTGAATCTGTTCGGCTTGACTGGACCAAGGTGGAACGACTGGAAAGCAAATCCACGTTCATGATCTTTTTGGTTGATGGGAAACTCTTTACCGATGTGATAAGGCTCCTGCCCACAAATTCCGGCCAAGTCGCAAATTTCGTCATTGGTGGAAAGCATGAGTCGGCCAGGGTGCAACAGCTGGATGTGGTTCGAATACTTCTGGCGGATGCCAGATTCTTTAAACGATTAGAGGGTTCGGTTGACTTCGGCTTAAGTTTTACGAGCGGCAATGACCAGTATTCAACGGAATTATTGGCCACGACAACATATCGAACCGGAAGCAATGCTTTTACGGGATCAATCGACTCTTCCTTCAGCGGTCAGCATAAGGGCACGAGCACGCGTCGCAATCAGTTCACCTTCGACTATCGAAAGCAGTTAACGCCACGCTGGTTCGCCGGAGGTGTGGTTGATTTTCTGCGTAGTGATCAACAAAGCCTCTCTTTGCGTACCTCAATTGGAGGTTTACTCGGTCGCAACTTAAAACAGACCGAAGGTACTCGTTTCGCAGTGTTTGGCGGGATAGTTGGTAACCGCGAAAAGTATTCAGCGACGACTGACCATCCCCAAAGTACTAATGCAGATGGTCTGGCCGGAGTAGACTTTGCTACTTTTCGCTTCTCCCGCACCGACTTCCGATCTCGAATCAGCTTGTTTCCCAGCCTGACAACCCCAGGTCGGACTAGAGTGCAAGCTACTTCGAACTTCCGATTAAGAATCGCCACCGACTTGTGGGTTGGGTTTCATCTGTATGAGAACTTCGATAGTAAACCTCCAGTTAGAGCAGACAAGAATGACCTGGGCTTAAGTACTTCGTTGAGTTGGATATTTTGAGCCGTCCCTCTCGACTCGGTCACTTCGAGCTGCCGCATAGTAGTCTGCACCACACCCGTGGTTGATTCGGCTTGTTTGTCACTCCGTAGAACAACACCCCTGTAAATTTTGCTAGTAGGTTGATGATCCGTCGACCAATAGAATAAGAATAGATTGCGTAAGCGCCACGTCATAAAGGGCATAACATGGACAGGCCTGAAGAATCTAAAGAAGTGCCCGAGCAATTTCCCAACATGAGTAATACCTGGAAGGATTCTGGGGTTGATCTCGGTGCTGCCTCTCACCAGGGTCATGTTAGAGAGAATAACGAAGATCGTTATCTGGCGGTGCGTTTCGGTCGCTATCTGGAAAGCCTGTCCACAAATATTGATAAGGATTTGCTCGAACAGAGTTACTGCTTCACGGGTTACGCAATGTTGGTCGCTGATGGTATCGGTGGACTGGATCTCGGAGAAGTGGCGAGCAGCACGGCCCTCACAAAGTTGGTAGAACTCATTTTGGACACGCCAGATTGGACGCTGACCCTTAAGCGAGAGAGAGATGTCCGGATAGTTCTACAGCGAATGACCAAAAGATTCTTGCAGATCGACGAGACTTTGCGCGAGGAAGCTAAAAACTATCCGGCTCTTACTCGTATGGCGACCACTCTGACAGTGGCAGGTATTCTTGGGACTGATCTAGTTATCGGCCACGTGGGAGATTCACGGGCTTATCTTTTTCGAGGAACTGAACTAAAGCAGTTAACAACGGACCACACACTGGCCCAGGCTTTAATCGATGCCGGCGTCGCGAATCGTGATGACCCTGCGACACGATCGATGCGTCATGTGTTGACCGCCGCCATCGGATCGATGGGCGAACTTATAGATCCGCAGGTCGAACGCTATCAATTGAAGAGCGGAGATCGAATTCTTCTCTGCACGGATGGATTAACTGAGATGGTTGATGATAAGACGATCGCCGAGGTGCTCCGGGACGCTACATCATCGCAAAGCGCCTGTAAGAGCCTGGTCGACCTGTCTCTCGGAGCGGGCGGAGTGGATAACATCACAGTCATAGTGGCCAGATGCGGAGAGTGAATCAGAAGTTCCTATTGATAACCGCTTGAAATCTAAGATTCTGAGTCGCCTTGCACAAAAGTCCAAATTCCACCCACGGCAGTGGGTGGATTGTTCAGGTCCAACCTACGGCGGGATTCGACAGTGAGGCATGAAAATCCCACCAACGGCAGTTGGTGGATGGTTCAGATCTGACCTGTTTACCTAGAACCCACCGCGAATCTGGTTCCCGAATACTTTTAAAAACTCGATTCCGAGGAACTCGCCGAGGCTGGACTTGAACGATCCACCAACTGCCGTTGGTGGGATTCGATGAACTCCCTGTGCCTCTCTTAGTAGGGTGGATCTGAACAATCCACCCACTGCCGTGGGTGGAATTTAGACTTTTTGTGCAAAGCTATTCTGAGTAGACGTAGGAAGGTATACTGTCAATTCTCAAAAGCTCCCTCGCCACTCAAGCTGCTTCTTTTGTCTTTGTTGCTCAATCCACATCGTCACATTCTTCAGGATCTCGCGGTTGCCTTGCTTCTCTGATAGGTCTGTCCTCGAATCAGTGTCCGACCCTTCCAGGTTATCTGGCAGACAGTTTCGCTGCTCGCGTTTAATAATTCGGATCAATTTATTATTTGAAGGCATTTCCACTCCCGAACTCAATATTGTTTGCTGCTCTGACCGAAAGACCTTTGGCTGGTGCGTTCATGCGACCCGCTTTGAGGCGTGCGGTCGGGCTCTCATTGCAACGATATCTTAGCCAGAAGCCGCACAAGTCATACTGTCAGAATTGACAGTATTTCCAACAACAAAAGGCCATTAGAATTTCTCTGGTAAACGAGAGGAAGTCAGTCCTGAGGGCTGGCAAACGCAGGACCTGCAATGTGAGGTGAAATTGCGTTGCTCAAGGAATAGAAGGCTGACTCGTACATTTGATTCAAAATCGAAAAGGAGCAAAAGAATGCGAAGTAGTAGCAGCATAGCATTAAGACTCATGACAGTCGCCTTCGTGCTTGCGTCGGCGAGCGCTGGAAATGCGTTCGCGAACGGATACGTGGCGACAGGCAATGGACAACCGGTGGTGCGCGTTGCGCCCCAGGAAAAGGTTGAGAAATTGAAGGGAGTTGTCGTGAAGCGTGAACCAGATTCGTTCACGATGTCAGAGCCAAACGGTGGCCCCACAGTCACGGTTCAATTAACGGCAAACACCGAAGTAAAGAGCCACAAAAAGGGTGTGTTTCGAGGATCCAAGCAATATGAGGTAGGCTACATTCTCCGTGGTCTGCGACTCGAAGTTGATGGTACCAGGAATGCCGACGGCACGATCGTGGCCGATAAGATCCGTTTCGACGAGCAGGACCTAAGGACCGCACAAGCTCTCAAGGCAACACTAGATCCAGCTGAACAACAGTTAAATGCGCAACTAAAGCAGCAGCAGGAAGAACAAGAGCGACTCGCCGGTCAACTCGCCGAGAATCAGGCTCTCACAGCTCAAGCACAAGCATCAGCGGATTCTGCTGCAGCAGCTGCACAGAAAGCTCAAGCAACTGCGGACACTGCTAACAACCGCATCAATGGCCTTGACGACTTTGACACGATTAAAACCATCGTCGTCACTTTCGTGTCAGGAAGTGCAAAGCTGGGTCCAAAAGCTATGGCTACGATCGACGAAGCAGCGGCTTGGGTAAAGACTCAGAATACGAAGGGTTGGGTCATGGCGGTGATCGGTTACGCTGATACAACCGGTAACTCGCAGCGAAACATCGATCTGAGTGAGCGGCGAGCTAACGCCGTGATCTACTATATCGTGAGCAAGTACAAGATGCCGTTGAATCGGATTGTTCAACCATTCGGTTACGGACAACTTGAACCGGTAGCAGAAAATAAAACAAAAGAGGGTCGTGCCAAGAACCGTCGTGTCGAAATCAGGCTGATGGTCAACAAAGGCATTGCCGGGACGACAGGCAATTGATGAATAGTTCACTTCACTAAGTTCGAGCCTAGGGTTCGTGCATTACATCAAGAGAGACTGCAGAGACACCGCTCATAGAATCGGGACCGAGTCTCTACGGAAACTCACAGGAGAGGTATTCAACCGGGCCGGTATGACATCAAGCGAGTCATGCCGGCCCTTCCATTTGTCCCGAGTCTTGTCTTACATCTAGTCGACCCACGTCACCACTAGCCCAATGGCCGCTGCGAACATCACTACAACCGCAGCCCAACCTACGAGATTCGTTGCGAGTCCATTCACTTTGTCACCCATAACTTTCTTATTGTTTGAGACAAGCATGATAACTACCAGTAACGGTGGGGAGACGAGTCCATTGATAACGGCAGTCCAGAACAGCGCAGACATTGGGTTGATTCCAGAAAAATTGATCAGCATACCGAGGAGAGTTGAGGCAGCGATCACCGCGTAGAAGTGCGGTGCTGCTCGCGGCTTGTCGTCAAGCCTACATTCCCAACCGAATGTTTCTGCAACGGCGTAAGCAGCTGAGCCCGTGAGCACGGGTACCGCGAGAAACCCCACGCCAATCAGGCCAACGGCAAAGAGATATTTTGCGGCGCTGCCAGCCAGCGGTTCCAAAGCTCGCGCTGCGTCAGTCGCCGACTGGATATCGGTCTTGCCGTGAGCATGTAATGTCGCCGCTGACGCCACAATGACGAAGTAGAATACAAGGTTGCAAACAAACATTCCGACGTTAGTATCCAGGGTCGCGTTCTTCAACTCCGCGAAAGTCGCCCCTCGACGTTCTGCAATAGTGTTTCGCCCCATACTGATTTCTTCTTCAACCTCCTGACTTGCCTGCCAAAAGAAGAGGTAAGGTGAAATCGTAGTTCCCAGGATCGCCACTACCGTCGTCAGGTAGTATTTGTCGAAGGTGATCGTCGGAATTACTGTGGCTTGAAGCACCTCACGCCAGTGTGGTTTTGCCAGAAAAGCTGCACCGATATAAGCAAAGAGTGTCAGTGTAAGCCATTTGAAAACACGGGTGATGAGCCGGTACGAACCCCAGAACTGCAAGGCGACGATCAAGACGGCAGTCGGCACAATCAGATAAGAGATCGGTATCGGAACCACCAGATTGATGGCGGCGCCGATCGCTCCGATGTCGGTACCCGCATTGATGGTGTTGGCAATCAACAGAAGAAAGACTGCTGGGTATAGCAGCTAGCGCGAATAGTGATTCCGCAACACCGCCGCCAATCCCATGCCGCTGACCATGCCGATCTTCGCGCAGAGAAACTGTACGACTGACATGAGTGGCAGAGTCACCACTGCGGTCCAAAGTGTCGTGAAGCCGAGCGAAGCACCAGCTATTGAGTAAGTCGCTATGCCTGAAGGATCGTCATCGGCGGCCCCGGTGATGAGCCCTGGGCCAAGGACCTTGAGATGGCTTTTGATTCGGTTTTGCTCGAGGTTGTTTGAAGTATCGGGCGAAGTATCCGGCATCAAGAGAGGTTCTTCGTGCTCCGGGGAATCTTTATGGGAGTGATCGTTTGCTGGTGTGAACCCTTCGTGGTGCATGAATTCCGACGTTCGAGTAACAAGGCTGGCCGTAATTCACTCGCGACGTACTTGCACGTTTATAACACGTTCCCCGGCTTAGCAATGGAAATCATGCGGGCAACGTTTCCTCCTAATTCATCTGCCAACGTGCTGCCATTGGCAGTTCGTCACGGTCCACATCTATGAGCTTTAGTTTTCTGGTGGGAGGAACCTTCCCTTCCTTCCAGAGAAAGTCGCTCAAGAGTCTTTCGGCCTGACCAGTCCAGAAAGAGTTTTCGGGAGGAAGTTTTCTCCTGGTCATCCGTTCCACATATCCGACCGCTTCATCATCAATTACAACCAGCACCTCGTGTTCAGTGCCCGATGGACTCGTGACACGAAAGCGACGCTCATTTGACTGCTGGACGCCACCTTCCGAATCGAGGATCGTGAAACCGTTCATCGTGATGATCTGAATTGGCGGCGTTGTCGAACCTGCTTCAGCCTTTGCACTGCTTCCTTGAACGCGAGTTCGCGTTTCTTTCGACAGCGCTGCGGCCACAGCATTGCGCAATATTTCCGGAGTCATGGGCTTGCGCACAAAATCTGTTGCGCCGAGTTTCATCGCATCCACTGCTAATTCAATCGACGCATACGCCGTTGCCATGATGACGCGCGCCGCCGGATCGCGATCTCTGATGTGACCCAGCGTTTCGAGCCCGTCCATGCCCGGCATTCGTTGATCAAGCAGGACCGCGTCCCACGTTGACCCGTCACCAAAGAGCTCCAGACCACTCGCACCATCACTCGCTTCGCCGACTTCGTAGCCGGACGCCTGAAGCGTCAAACGTATAACACGCCGAATGTTTTCTTCATCATCAACAATCAAAATCCGCTTGCTCATTTTGCTACTTCCTTTCGAACCGCCCTC
>DATEXA010000101.1:0-12432 GCA_035257465.1 Pyrinomonadaceae bacterium
CTCCAACTGCCGCGGCACGTTTGCCTCCAGCCGCACCACCAACGCCTGCGCCCAATGATGTTCCGCTCAACACTGTCCCTGCCGTGCGTGTGCGTCCCTTGAAGTGACGTCGAGCCGCTTTACGATTGAACGCGTACATGCCAGCTCCGCCTGCACCGATCGCTGCACCTTTCGTTCCCCCCACTAGCGCTCCAACACCTGCGCCACCAGCAACAATCGCAGCGGTGCGAGCCTTACGTCCGAACTTCGATCTATGTCGGCGTGTCCTTCCCTCAGCTGAAACAAGAGTTCCGCCGAGAACCAACAAACTCAAAACAACTATCAAAACCAGCAATCTCTTCATGCGCCCCCCTCATCACTTGGCTTGTGACCTTGAAAACTTCAATGCCAGTTTTGGCAAACATCGTTCCGCTTAAGAATCTGCGGCTTATTGGGAGCAAAAGCCGAGTAAAGTAGCGAGTTATCTCTTAATCTGTGTTATTGAGGGTTCGGAGTGCGTTGTTTTGTTATGGTACGGTTCCAAACTTTTCGTGCGGACTAAAGAGTGTTGGTTTAAGACAGTTGTTTAGATAATCGCAGCAAGTTCCGAATAGTGCCGCGGTTGTGTACCATGGAGCAAACAATCGATGACCACTGCCATCATTCACCATCCGGTATTCCGAGAACACGACACGGGGCCGCACCATCCAGAAACGCCATCTCGTTACAGTGTTGTTATGGATGCGCTGCGCGGCGATCAGGAACTGTGGGGCACGTTACTCGAAGTCGAGGCGAAGGAAGCCCCGCGAGGAGATATTCAAGCAGCGCATTCTCCCCAACTCTACAAACAAATCGAACGAGCTGTGGCTGAAGGCATCGGGTATCTTGATTCAGATACAACCGTCTCGATGCGTTCGCTCGATGCAGCACTCTACGCGGCAGGCGCACCGTGTCAGGCGGTCGATCTAATAATGTCTGGTGAGGTCGCTAACGCGTTTGTGCCAGTTCGTCCACCTGGACACCACGCCACGGCCGAAAGAGCAATGGGCTTTTGTCTTTTTAACAACGTAGCTGTGACGGCACGTTATGCTCAACGAAAGTATCCCGAGATCGAGCGAGTCGCGATTGTTGATTGGGACGTTCATCACGGCAATGGTACGCAGGGAATTTTCTATGACGACCCCACTGTTTACTTCTTTTCGTCGCATCAGTATCCGTGGTACCCGGGAACAGGAACGCGTGGAGAAAAGGGTACTGGTCGAGGTTTGGGATACACGATGAATCTTCCACTTCGCGCCGCAACTCCCGCGGCCGAACAGAAAAGATCGTTTGAAGCAGCTTTGGAAGACATGTCGGCTAATTTCAAGCCTGATTTGATTATTATCTCCGCTGGATTTGATTCGCACCGGGACGATCCGCTGGGGCAGTTGTTGCTAACTGATCAGGATTTTGTTGAATTAACTCGTGCTGTGAAGCAATGGGCTCAAGAAAGTTGCAATGGTCGGTTAGTGTCGTGTCTCGAAGGCGGATACAACCTTGAGACTTTGGGCGAGACTGTGCGCGCCCATGTCAATGAACTTCAGTGATGGTTGGCTCATGCACTAGTTTGACACTCACTATCTGCCTTTTTATGATCACCTCACATGCCTGCCAAATCGGCTTCTACAAATAACGAACGAACTGAACGTGTGTTCTTGATCGACTCGATGTCGCACATCTTTCGTGCGTTTTATGCGCCGATGCAGAACCGCGCAGCTCCGCTCGCCACATCGCAGGGACAGGTTACTCAGGCGGTCTACATCTTCACCAACATGCTAATCAAGTTGTTGCGTGAAGAGAAGCCTGACTACATCGCTGCCATTTTTGAATCGAAAGAGAAGACCTTCCGGCACGAGACGTTTGCCGACTACAAAGCCAATCGCGAAGCAATGCCCACTGACCTCGCTAGTCAGCTTCCATACATAATCAGACTGTGCGAGGCCTTTAACATTCCCGTGATCAATGCGCCGGGGTATGAGGCGGACGACGTTATCGGAACGCTCGCTAAACAAATCGCCGACAGGAAACTAAAAGCCGTCGTCGTTTCAAACGACAAAGACATGTGCCAACTTGTGCGCGATCCTTACGTCGTGTGCATGAGGCAGAACTCTCAGGTCGTGAAACGAAAAGAACCAGTTCCACCAATTGAGTGGTGTGACGAGGCATGGGTGGAAAACAAGTTTGGAGTTACGGCAGACAAGCTTGTTGATTTGCTTGGTTTGATGGGCGACTCGATCGATAACATTCCGGGAGCGCCCGGCATTGGTTCGAAGGGCGCTGTACAGATCATCCAACAGTTCGGTTCGATTGAAGCAGCTCTTGCTGGTTGGGAATCAGTGAAGCACAAGACCTATCGCGAGTCGTTGCGCGACAACGCGGATCTGATTAGACAATCTCGCGAGCTGGCCCGTATTCAGCTCGACCTGGATGTACCTCTGAAGCTGGACGAGATCAAAGCGCGGCCACCTGATCGCGCCGCTACCTACGCTCTCTTTCACGAATTGGAGTTCGCCGCTCTCTCACGCGAATACGCAGATGCAGCTGAGGTCAAAACTGCAAGCGCCGCGACAGAACGAAATTACCGCCTCATACAAACTAAGGCTGACCTCGATAATCTGGTGCGAAGTTTGTTTGACGCCGAAAGCGTCGGAATCGCCGTCGCAGATTCTTCGCCGGCCGGCTCAGGTCAACAGGAGTGTTTCACCGAACTTGAGATGACTCGCGGCATTGCGTTTTCTACAAAAGCGGGTCTCTCGTCGTATGTCGACCTGGAGAAATTTTCCGGCGGGGTGCAGACGGCGATTGAAAGTCTGCGTGAGGTTTTAGCGAACGGGCTCGTAGAGAAATCGGTGCATGATTTGAAACGAGCCACTGGTTTGCTGGCATGTTTCAATATCACTCTTGAAGGAGTCAAGGACGATACGTTCCTTGCCGCTTACCTTTTAGATCCGAACCGAAGTAAATATGAATTAACAGATCTTGCGCGTGAGGCAATTGGCTACGAAGACGGTTCTGCGCCTCCGTCAAACTGGCAAGCGTCGGCCTGGGAAACGGCGACCGCAGCTGACCTGACGTCACAAACGGCGAAGGTTTTGCACTCAAGGATTCTCGATAAGAACCTCGAGACGATCTATTCCGAAGTCGAGTTGCCGCTCGCCCCACTGCTCTACCGGATGGAGAAGGCGGGATTAAAAGTCGATCCGCGTGTATTGGCTGATCTTTCAAGCTTCATCGGCCAGGAACTGCACAAACTAACGGTAAAGGTCTATCAGTTGGCTGGTCGTGAATTCAACATCGGTTCACCGAAGCAGGTCGGTGAAGTTCTTGGCGAACTAAATATTAATTCCAATCGAAAGACTTCAACTGGTCGAGTTTCAACCAGCAAAGCTGTACTGGAGGAGTTGGCGCAATCATTTGAGCTCCCCCGGCTAATAATCGACTATCGTGAACTCGATAAACTGAAAAGTGTTTATACTGATGCGCTGCCTCATCAAATTGCCAGCGATGGTCGTATTCATTGCCAACTAAACCAGACGGTAGCTGCGACGGGTCGTCTGTCTTCGAGTGAGCCGAATCTTCAGAACATTCCGATACGAACCGATCTTGGCCGGCGTATTCGTAGAGCATTCGTTGCCGATAAAGGTAACAAGATAGTTTCAGCGGACTATTCGCAGCTTGAGCTTCGCCTGTTAGCGCACATTACCCAGGACGCAGTGATGCTGGAGGCATTTCAAAAAGGTGAAGATATCCATGCGCGAACTGCGCGACTGGTATTTGGTGCTAAGACAGATGAAGAACTTAAGGAGGCGAGACGCTTCGCCAAGATTGTCAACTTTGCGATTGCTTACGCAATCGAACCCTGGGGATTGTCGCAAAGGGTAGGTATCAGCCGCCAGGAAGCCAAGAAGGTGATCGAGGACTACTACAACACCTATAAAGGTGTCCGTCGTTATATGGACGAGGTTCCCATTCGGGCACGTGAGCATGGCTACGTTCGTTCCATCTACGGTCGCATACGGCCGCTACCGGGAATTACAGATCGCAACGCGAATATTAGGAAGGCGGCCGAACGAGAAGCGATAAATATGCCCATTCAGGGAACGGCCAGCGATATCGTAAAGATCGCGATGCTGCATGTTGAAGACGAACTAGAGCGAAGAAACTTAAAGTCGCGGCTGTTGATGCAGGTCCATGACGAACTACTTCTCGAAGTGCCTGAGGAGGAAGTCGATGAGCTTATGAAACTCTTAAAGCATGAGATGGAGACGGCTGTATTGCTTGACGTTCCGCTTGTGGCTGACGTTGGTGTGGGCGACAATTGGCTGGATGCAAAACCGTAACTATTTCTCTTCACGCGGCTGGTCCGATTCGGGCTTGTTATGACTGCGGCACAAAGAAAGGAATCAGAACTCGTTTATCGGCGGACACCTCTGTCTGACAATTCCACTCCGCCTGTGGGCCAACTGCCCGCTCAAGCCCGCAGCATTGCGCCGACCATCACACCAATCATCATAGGTTTTTTGGTGTTACTGGGACTCATTACGGGTCTTGGTTTACTGAGCGCAAAACAAATGGATCAAGTTTCGTTCAACGCACGCGACCTGGTCTCGCAGAATTCTGCGCACCAGAGTGTTCTTCTGAATCTGCGATTAGCAGTCACGAAACTCGATAACGAAGCACGAATACAAAGTGAGGCTGAATCTCGTCGTGAGCTCAAGCCGCCGTTTGATTTGCGTCTAAGCACAGCACGTGAAGAAGTGAAGAAAAGGCTTGAGATGCTTGATAGGCCGCCACTGTCCGAAGATCCCTCGTGGCAGCAGGCCCGAAACGACATCAATGAGTTCGTTAAGATTACGGAAGATCTAAGACGTTACGGACTTGACGGCTACACCAAGTTTCGAAAGATCAACGAACACTTGAATGCAATCGCAGGTGTTTTGGATCGGCAGCAGGACGAGACGTTCGACAAAGTGCAGAAGATGCAACTTCAGGCTCGTCACTCGATACTACTCTGGAGTGTAATTGCGCTGATCGTAGGTGCAATGGTGGCGGCGGGCACTGTGTGGGAAGTGCAAAGACGTTTTAAGCAAATGCTCCGCAGCACACTGGAAGCACGTCGGGAACGAACGTTTACGAATCAACTGCTCGAAGGCATGGTTAGCGCAGTTTCGGCCATCGACAAAGAAGATAGAATTCGTAGCGCCAACGCTGCGTTCTTCAAGATCTTTCCGCGAGCAAGCATCGGCGCCTCGATTCTGGAAAGCCTTGGCGACAATGATGCAATGAAGATGTTGGCAGCCGCCACTACGACAAAAGTAAAGAAAGCTACTTATCGAGGCCGTTGGGTTGCACAAGTCGAAGGTGAAGAGAAGGCCTTCGATGTTTACTCATCGCCCCTGGCCATCGACGGCACCACAGGTCAGATTGTTACGCTTGTTGACGCGACTGAAGTCGCAGAGTCGGAACGGTCACTACGCAGAAGTGAATCACTCGCGGCAGTGGGCCAGGCCACTACGCAGGTTGCGCACGAAATCCGAAATCCGCTCGGCAGTATTCGGCTTGGCGTTTCAATGTTACGCGACAGTGTTACGGATCAGGATGCGCTGAACACAATCGAGCTCGTGGAACGTGGGATCAAACACCTCAACAAACTGGTCGTTGATGTTACGCAGTTTTCGCGGCAGAAGAAACTGGAACTTTCAAGAGTTGATGTCAACGATGCGCTTAATCGCAGTATCGACTTGGTGAGCGAGCGAATATCGGAAAAGAAAACAGCCGTCGAGAAGCAGCTCAGCCAGGAGTCACTGGTTGGAAACTGGGATGCGGATCAACTACGACAGGTGTTCGTGAACGTAATTGCGAATGCTGTCGATGCAAGTCAGGAGGGCGCCCCGGTACGTATCGCTACTCAACGGCTGCACCTGGATGGTGCAGACGGAAACGTTCAATCCGCAAAGCTTTATGCTCGGATCACGGTGGCTGATCATGGAAAAGGAATGGACAAGGTGACGCGAGATCGAATCTTCGAACCGTTCTTCTCGACAAAGAAACGAGGTACCGGCTTGGGATTGGCGATTGTCAAACAGATCGTAGAACAACATGGCGGGCGGATAAGTGTGTCGAGTGAGATAGGCAAGGGCTCGAAGTTTATTATCGATTTGCCACTAGAGGGTTGACGACAAGGTTTGGAAGTTTTGTTTTTGCTTCTTTTAAAAACCAAAGCACAAATTTCAAATCCGAAATCCGAAATCCGAAATTCCCAAATCTACCTTTCTTCTTCCGCAACCCTCCTAAACGATTTCCTTGCAGCCTCAATCGTCTGCCCAATGACTTCGTCTGAATGCGCCAAACTGACAAACGCAGCCTCAAACTGAGAAGGAGCTAAATAGACTCCTTCATCAAGCATCGCGTGAAAGAACTTCCCATATTTTTCTCTGTCGCATTTATTCGCTGTGCTCCAATCCAAAACCTCACTGCCAGTGAAGAAGGAAGTCCACATCGAACCGACACGATTTATCTTGTTGCTAACTCCCGCTTCGTCAGCGGCACTCTTAAGGCCATCACAAAGTCTGGCCGATGATTGCTCGAGCGCGGCGTAAATGGATTCGTCTCGCAGCCGACGCAAAGTAACCAGGCCTGCGGTCATCGAAAGAGGGTTACCGGACAAAGTCCCTGCTTGATAGATAGGACCGGCGGGCGCGATGTTACGCATCAAATCCTTGCTACCACCGTAAGCTCCAACCGGTAGTCCTCCGCCAATGATTTTCCCTAACGTTGTTATGTCGGGACGAATCCGGTACCGCGCTTGTGCACCTCCGCGCGCGACCCGAAAGCCAGTCATAACCTCATCAAAGATGAGCAGGCTGTCGTTCTTTGTGCACAGCTCGCGCACTTTTTCGAGATAACCCGGCTTTGGAGGAACACAGCCCATATTGCCTACAACCGGCTCAATGATTACCGCAGCAATGTCGGTGTGCTCGGCGAAGGCTTGTGCAAGTTGGTTCGTATCGTTGAAGGGAACCGTAATCGTGTTTTGAGCCAGGGCCGGCGGAACACCCGGGCTATCTGGAAGGCCAAGGGTTGCGACGCCGGAACCGGCTTTGACAAGCAAACTATCTCCGTGGCCGTGATAACAACCCTCGAACTTAATTAACTTCGTTCTTCCGGTTACACCACGCGCAAGTCGAATCGCCGACATCGTTGCCTCAGTGCCGCTGTTCACCATGCGCACCATCTCAATAGATGGGACGGCATCGATTATCTCTTCAGCGAGTTCAACCTCGAGTTCATTCGGAGCTCCAAAGCTGGTGCTCCGCGAAGCTACGTCCCGCAAAGCTTCAACGATTTCAGAATCAGCATGTCCAAGAATCATCGGTCCCCACGAACCGACATAATCGATGTACCTTCGGCCATCGACGTCAGTCATCGTCGCGCCTTTTGCGCTCTTGATAAAACGGGGCGTGCCGCCAACGCCTCGAAACGCACGCACAGGCGAGTTCACACCACCGGGCATAAGCTCGAGCGCCCTCGCAAATAATTCGTTCGATCGATCGGACTTAGGTTTTGATTGCATGATTTGAATTATACCTTCGAAACAACGTCAGCCCTGTCCGGCTGCTTGTGCGAGCCGTTCGCTACGAGGCACTTGGTTACAGTCGTTGTATGTCCTCTTTGGGTTCCACTGTAATTGATCGAAAGCTGGACAGTCGGACCAGACCGGGCGCCGCCCCCTTTGGCTTCGATAAGAACTTACGTTCCGTGTAGTGAATCACAACCTTAGCGTCGTCGCTTGCCTGACTGAAACGTCCCGCAAGTTGCGCGGCTTCAATCACAGTCCGTTGCGGAATCTCTTTACGAGTTGGATTTCGGACGACCACATGCGATCCCGGATAGTCGCCAGCGTGAAACCAGAGATCGTGTGGTCGCGCTATTCGAAATGTAAGATTGTCGTTGTCTCGTGCGGCTCTGCCAACAAGTATTTCGTAACCGTCAGTCGACAAGTAGCGCCGAACGCCAGGAATCTGCTGCACTCGTTTCTGTTGATTGCGCCGAGGAGCAGATGTTTTTGATAACTGATCAAAATTCTCGAGTGCGTCCTGGTTCCGTTCTTGAGCAATCTGCTCCAGCTGTTGTTCGCGTTGTTCCAATCCTAGAATTTCTTTCTCAAGGCGTTTGAAACGCTCCGAGATTTCCTCCTTTGCCCTTTTCGCCTTTGTGTACTGCCGGAATCGTTGTGCAGCGGCGGCCTGCAACGAAGTGTTTTCATCAACTTCCAAACTAATAACTGGTGCGTCTGATGAGTAGAAGTCGGTGATTTTTACTGTCTTACCATCGCGCACCGCGGTTGCGATATTCGCGAGGAGTAAGTCGCCGATCTTCTTGTGTGTTTCCGGATCGCCATGCGTTTCGAGGTCTTTCTGAAGATTGCTTCTGAGTTTGCTTTTCTGATTTCTTGTCTGACGCAATCGACTACGCACCTGGTTCACACGAAAATCAAAAACCTTGGATTCATCCAAACTCTGAAAATATGAATCTGCCGCAGCTGAGGGAGAATCAGAAGTCGTAAACGGTTCCTCGGGTGTTGCCGCTTCGGGATGCGGAGGTGGAAGGTAATGCTCGCCGAGATTCTGGCCAGCACCCTTCGGTGAACGAAGAGCGGCCACCACCCGCTCAAGTTCATCCAAAAGGAAAAGATTAGCTGCACGTCCAGTTAGTTGTGCCACCAGACGTCGAAAATGCACGCGACCAAAATCGTCCTCGACTCTGAATGTCAAACGAACGACTCGTTCAGCCCGATCCTTTTCGCAGCCTACAATTCGACCTGAGCCCAGCTGATGTCTTAACTGCTGCCCAAAGTTTGATAGTGGAATCGATTGCTTCTCGAGATCTTTCAGTCGCCGCTGGATGAGGTAGAAACGTGGACTTGATGGCTCCGCACTGACGAAAAGAAAGACGCCTCTTAGACCGACGTCGAGTGCAAAAGACATCGGGCTCAATTGCAGAATCCTTCCGAGAAAGCGATCGCGAGCCTTATTAAAAACTTCATCTGCGATGCTTTGTATGACTTTCTGATGCATTGTCAGTCTTGGAGGCTAACAGATCATCGGAACGAAATGAAAAAGGCCCGCTCGACATTCATCGAGCGAGCCGCGTCTGGCAGACAACCTAATAGCTACATCCGGATGACAGCAGTTCGAGTGAATCGGTCATGTGCTGCGTAGCCTTCGCGATTGACTAGCGCCGCCAGGATTCCCAATCCTGCGAAAGCCAGCGAGAGCAGATAAAGGAAAGATCTGCCGACTGATTGACCACCGGTGGGAATCAGTCCTGTCTTTATATCGATCACGCGCAGGGAAAGTAATCTCATCACAAGAGTACGACCGGTCAATGCAACAGTCAGAGTCAGATAGATAAAAGCGACGACAACCAACGAGCCCGCCAGGACCTCGATGGCCCTTGGGTCGCGCAGATTGGTACCGGTCATTTGCATCGCCAAGCCGATGGGTGCGCTGAGTAATCCGCAAACAGCAAGATCGAGTAGACCGCAAACCAATCGACGAAAAACACCGGGACGTCGAGAGTCGAGTTCATCTACACAAATGTTGCGTGAAATTGAATCGAGATAGTTGAGAGCTGGGTCGTTCGGATCGTCGACAATCAAACGCTTGGGAGTCGCTCTTGAAGTCTTCGGTTCAGGCTCAGGCGTTTCTACGGCTGTTACTACAACGAGATTATGGGTCTTTTCAATCTGAGGCAGCGGTTCTGGCTCTCTGGATAACTGGGCTTCAACTTCTGGTTCAAGAACTAACGGGGGCGATATTAGTGCTGGGAGAACATCAGGTTCATTTTCCTCACGCGCGGGAGCATAGGCCACTGCGGTGGCCAGAATGTTTCGGTGCTGCTTTGGATCGGAACCAGTGGATTGATGTGCTCGCTCGATTCTTTTCAAAGCGGCGGCGACAAGAGGATTGATCGCCGGCGTTTCGGCTGTAGGTAGCAATTCAAGTTGCGGTTGAGAGTCGCACTCAGGCTGGTTTGATTTAAGTTCTTCAACCTCTCGGGCAGCGTCGCGAGCTTTGCGTTCCTGAACTTCGCGAACACGCTCACTCAGTTCTTTGCGCCACTCCGGCATTGGAGTCCGGTTGACTCCGGGAAACTCTATCAGCGTGGATCTTCGTGGTTGGAGCTGGGTTGCGCTGTCGCTAGCCGAGTTCATATTGACGTCTGGAGCCGAGATAGCCGCTTCTTCCGTGAGTTCCAGGTTTTGGGTCGATTCCGCGTTGACGTCGCCACAACAGCCAGGACTGTTTGAGATGGCGCCGCACGAGGGACAATGCATTCCGAGCTGCCTCCGAGGGGCTGCTGACCGGGTGGATCCACATTGTTTCTCCACGTGATCAGCTGCGCAATCGCGGGGCATCCTATCAGGAATAACTTTAACTGGTCAATGAGAAAATAATGCAGGCGTTGAAGTTGCCGCTAGGGGGATAGGGAGTAAAGTCAACGACTAGAGTGGCGTGCGTCCGGCGAATCCAGCGTCGACGTCGTGCCACCATTCGACCTCATCGCCTTCGCCCAGTTGCCAGCAAAGTAGAACGACTCGACCGTCACGAAGGGAGGGAAAGTCGATGAGTCCCCGCTCGAAGTCCTTCATTTGCACACCCAATTTATCTAGTTCCGCGAGATCATTCGTGAATGAGGTTACTAGCTCGGCGTAGTGAACACCGTTTTGGACTCCGCCACCGCCTAGATCAGCGGCGGCGGCAGCTGTTTTGGCCTCGTCGCGGTAATACCCGAGAGTTTTGTGCAGTTTTCGAATGTTCGAGACGATGGCTTTGACTGTGGGGAGTAAGGCATTCGCCTCGTCAATTGTGAAGATTTTCATGTCATCCAGTGGCATCACACATCGTCGGTGACGCGAATAAACTCCGTCGTAGCTTGAAACTCAGCCGCGTCTTCTTCAATTTCAGCCTCGATCATCACTCGCATCGCCGTCTGAAACGCATCAGGAGGCGCTTCCTGTAACGGGATCGCTTCGTGTAGGTACTCGGAAGGAATATGGTCGTGGAGATCACGCTCGTCGTAACGTCCATGCGAAACTTCCTTTCGAACCTTATCAGCTATTTCTCCGAGATCAATGAAGAAGTCTGCGACATCGATCAACTTAGGTGCGGTGTTGGATCTGAATCCGGCAATCTCTACGCGGCATCCCTTGTACGCTACTGCGTTTACTGCATAGACAAAGTCTTCATCACCCGACACCAGTACTGCAGTGTCGTAACGGCCGGCGAGCGACAACATGTCGACGGCAATCTCAACATCGAGATTTGCTTTTCGAGTGCCGTCATAAAACGTCTTCAGTTCTTTTTGAATGACGCGGAAACCATTACGACGCATCCAGAGAAGAAAGCCTTGCTGACGTTCCGCTCCGATATCGACTCCGGTGTAGAAGAACGCTCGCAACAAGCGTCCGTCGCCAAGAAGCACTCGCAACAGTTTGTTGTAATCAATATCAATGTTGTGAAAGCGTGCCGCGTGAAAAAGATTATTGCCGTCAATAAACACTGCGACTCTACCGCGGTGACCAAACTGCCAGGAAACGTTAGTCGTGGGATCGTAGTTGTTCATAAAAGACTCCAAAAATACCCCTTTGTTCAAATTCTAGAATGCTGGTTTTACCTTTCGATGGTCAAGCATAAAGATCTTTCATGCAACTGCGATGATCTGTTCAGATATAACATCCACATAGATTGTCTTAATAGGACCATTAGTCACGTCTATTTCCCAAGCCAGATGCATTTCAAGCAACTGCTTGTCAGATGAAAGAAGAACGTAGGCGACCAATTGGCGGACTGCAACTTCAGTGTTAGGTACTAATTTAAAAGAATGCTGCTGTCCCGCAGCGTCGAGTGCAGATATCTGACGTTGCTGCACGAGCGTAGCAGCGTCTTCCGAAGTTACCTTAGGAGTCAAACTAGCCAAGGCAGCTTGTAGCCGATCGGTGTTGGGCAAACATGTACTTGATAGGCTAACTACCCGACGGTCCGCCTTGAATCGGATAACGAGCTTGCCAAAGTTTCCACGCAACGGATACCGAAAGGGTCTTTGTTCATATCGCGCAGTCTTCACCCCGGATGCATCGTCGGTCCTCTCTACGAGTGATAGTTGGCCCAAGTCCGCGCCGAGCAAGTTATGCCATTCCGCTATAAAGCGTCGTAGCGATTCCCGCGTCTCTTCTTCTGATTGATTGGGATTGCTTCCTACCTTCGGCAGGAAGACTGAAGTGTTAGAGTTCGGTGGGATTGTGTTTAGCGTTCCGGTCAGAGGCTGCAGGTCAACTGAACTGTTGGCCGGGAGGCCGTACGTTTGAGAAAGTTGTTGCCACGCTAATAGGGATCGTTCTACGCCGGCTGG
>DATEXA010000102.1:0-5317 GCA_035257465.1 Pyrinomonadaceae bacterium
CCTTCGGGATCTCAGCCCCTTCGGGATCTCAAATCTCAGATCTCAGATCTCAGAGATTAGGTTACATCGATGCAGTGCTGTGAGATCTGAGATCTGCGATTTGAGATCCCGAAGGGGCTGAGATCCCGAAGGGCATGTACGAGAAATTGGAACGCTCACCTGGTCTAGAGCAACTCACTTCAGTCTTCACCAAATATCTTCGTATTCGAAAAATTCATTACCGATCCGAAAATCTAAAAGTCACGCTCGGAAGAAATTGGATTTCTCTACACATTAGTGGAGACCCTCGAGCGGATCGTTCGTGAATACGAAGATCTGGACTCGTCTCATTCGATCTACGTCTGCATGGAATAGTTTCTGCAAGTTCGCTCATTGCTCTTCGAGGTTAACTCAGAACAACTCAAGGTGGACCACCAGGTCCAGAGCCTCAATAACGATCAGTTTTCCAAAAAATTGAACGTCTCGCTTGACGTGGAAACATTTTCCATCGGAGGAATCAATGAAAAAGGCTAGCCCATCCTTTAGAAACGGACTTGCACAGTTCGTGTTGCTGTTGGCGGTGCTCGCAATGTCGAGTGTTGCTTTTGCGCAAAGCGGCTCCTCCTCAGTACGAGGAATCGTCAATGATCTGCAAGGTCGCGCTGTAGCTGGTGCAAACGTCTCTCTCATCAACGAACAGAAAAATTTCAATCGCTCTCAAACAACCAACGATAGCGGTGCATATGTATTCAGCGCCGTTCCGCCCGGTACTTATCGCATTGAAATTGAAGCTGCCGGATTCAAAAAGGCTTCGATCCTCGACGTACAGGCACTCGTTGACACACCGACAAACCAGAACGTCCAGCTCGAGGTCGGTAACATCGCTGAAACTGTAAGCGTAACTGCCGGCGGCGACGCACCCATTAACACCACCGACGCGACGATTGGAAACACATTCGAGTCGCGACGGATTACCGAGTTGCCACTCAACGCCGGTAACGTCGTTGGTCTTCTGTCTTTACAACCAGGAGTAACGCGCACTGGATTTGTGAACGGCGGCAGATCGGATCAGGCAAACATCACACTAGATGGTGTCGACGTCAACGAACAGCAGAGTGGCCTTGATGTTGTTACAAACCAGGCCTTCTCGAGTGTCCTGCGCGTAATGCGCGACTCGGTTCAGGAGTTTCGTGTTGTAACGACAAATCCGAACGCTGACACCGGACGTTCATCAGGTGCACAGGTTTCATTGGTCACAAAATCAGGTTCAAACGATTGGCACGGTTCGTTGTTCGAATATCACCGCAACACAGTGACCTCTGCCAACGACTTCTTCAACAACAAGGCCGGTCGATTCGTCGCAAGCGACCTGCCGGTTCAGATCGGTCAAGCAAAGGTGGGTGACGAAAAGGTGCCGCGTCCGCCATTACTCCGAAACTTCTTTGGCGGTTCCGTCGGAGGACCTATCAAACATGATCGTGCCTTCTTCTTCTTCGCCTATGAAGGCTTCCGGGAAGCGACCCAGACATCAGGTTTGCAGATCGTTCCTTTGGCAAATGTCGGTCAGGGAATCATTCGCTACCGAACGGCGAGTGGCAACAGCGATCCTTCGTGCCCCGCAGGTACACCGTCGGGCTTCAAGTGTTTGAACGTGGCGCAGATCAACGCCGCTTACATCGCCGCTAATGGAGTCACGCCGGGAGTGAATCCAGTAGCTCTTTCCTATCTGGCGGATAAAGCGCGGCGTTACACCGCTAACGATACAACCGTAGGTGATGGCATCAACACCGGTGGCTATCGTTACAATGCGTCGACTCCATCAAACTTCGACACGTATACCGCCAAGTTTGACTTCAACTTGACGGACCGCCAGACACTCTTTGTTCGTGGAAATTATCAGAACGATGATATTGGTCTGCTCCCGCAGTTCCAGGATGTACAAGCACCTACGATCTGGTATCACCCGAAGGGACTTGGTCTCGGGCACTCGTGGACCATCTCAAACAACCTCATCAACAGGTTCACATACGGTCTGACTCGAGCCGCATTTACGAGGCAAGGTGATCAGACTAGCAACAACATCCAGTTTCGTTTCATCTTTAATCCGGTTGTTACTCCGGCTCTCACTCGTGTGACGCCGGTCCACAACTTCGTCGACGACTTAACGTGGGTGAAAGGGAACCACACACTGCAGTTTGGCGGCAACGGGCGACTCATCAAGAACACACGAGAGTCCTTTCAAAATTCGTTCGACGTGCTTACGACGAACCCGTCTGGCTATAACGCTTCGGCGGCTGTGCTCACTTCAGCCGGAGCTGATGCCTCCGGCCCGGCGATCTTTTCGGACGTCGGGAGCAGTTCACTGACCCCGCTCAGAAACATTCTGGCTTCGGTGATTGGTCGCTTTTCGCAATACACCGGTAACTTCCTCTACGATCAGAGCGGTAAGCTTCTTCCTGCGGGCAGTTCAGCTGATCGAACATTCGCCACTGAAGAATATGAAGTGTACTGGCAAGATCAGTGGCGCATGAGACACAACTTGACGTTTACCTATGGAATACGTTGGGGCACGTCGACTCCTGTGTACGAGACGAATGGATTTCAGGTGCAGCCGACGGTGAGTCTTGGCGGCTATTTTGATCAGCGCAGAAAGAGTGCGGATGCAGGAGTTCCATTCAATGATCCCATCTCACTCGATCTGTCAGGCAAGGCGAATGGTCGTCCCGGTTTCTATCACCAGGACTGGAACAACTTCGCTCCCACCATTTCAGTTGCCTGGTCCCCAACATTGTCAGACAACTTCTGGGGTAAATTGATAGGGCGCGATGGTAAGGCCGTAATTCGAGGTGGCTTTCGCACCACTTACGATCGAATCGGCAGTCAACTTGCAGTTAACTTCGATCTAAACAATCAGCTTGGCTTCGCGTCAGCACTGACTGTTCCTGTTAACACCTATAACGTGAGTACCAAACTTGCCCCGCTCTTCACAGGCGGTGAACAGGACGTACGCACGCTTCCAGGAATCGCTGGTAATTTCAGCAACACAATCAGCTTCCCGCTGAGTGCAGCACCAAATGGCGCTGAGAGAATCGAGACATCACTCGACGATACGATTACAACACCCATCAACTACAGCTACACCGCATCTTATGCTCGGGAACTCAATCGAGGATTGTCGTTTGAAGTGAGTTATGTCGGTCGCTTCGCTCGAAATATTCTCGGGCAGCGCGACATCATGCACTTCAACAACATTCGCGACGTGAAATCGGGCATGACGTTCTACGATGCGATGCGCCAGTTGATTGCACTGCGATACTCTGGTGCTCCGGTCGCCGGAGTATTACCGATACCGTTCTTTGAGAACGTGCTTCCGGGTATCGCGGGAACGTTCAGCGTGTTGGGCGTGAACCGACAATTGTCTGCAACTCAAAGCGCTTATCGTCGAATTGCGCTGCCTTCGGTTGGCGGAACGAACGTCACTGACTATACGTTCCTGCAGTCGAGTGCACGTTGGGACGACAAGCCGTTTTCGATCTTCAACAACACGTTCGTCAATCCGCAGTACGCGGCACTCAATACCTGGTCCACGTTTGCGTACTCGAACTACAACTCTGCACAAATCAGTGTGCGTCAACGTTTGTCGAACGACATCGTCTTTGACTTCAACTACACGTTGTCGCACTCGCTCGACGATGCCTCGGGCCTACAGAACGCCGGCAACTTCGCAGCATCATCGTTGATCTTCAATCCGCTGAATCCGGAATGGAATTACGCAGATTCGGATTTCGATATTCGCCACAATGTCACTGCGAATTGGTTGGTCGGCTTGCCATTTGGTAGGGGCCGAAAGCTACTGTCTGATACTGGCAAGTTCACCAATGGAATTATTGGTGGCTGGGATCTCACCGGAATTTTCCGCTGGAACTCCGGACTTCCGGCTGGAAGGCCTTTTGCGTTTCAACGTTGGGCGACCAACTGGCAGGTGTCCTCTGGAATGGTTGCAGTTCAACGAGTACAGACCCACCCCGGTGACTCTAACGGGGAACCAAACCTGTTCTCAGATCCCCAGGCAGCCTTCTTGAGTTATCGCGATCCAATGCCAGGTGAAGCTGGAGATCGAAATATCCTGCGCGCTCCAGGTTACTTCTCACTTGACGCTGGTCTCCATAAGACCTTCAGGATGCCATGGGAAGGTCAGGCTCTTACATTCCGTTGGGAAGTTTTCAATGTAACCAACACGCAAAAGTTGACTGGATTCAACGGCACCGGTCTAACGACTGATCCATTTATTCTTGGGGGTCAAGCTCCGGTAGGTTTTGGCAACATGACCGCGACCCAACCGCCCCTTGGCGAAACCAAAGCGGGCCGAGTCATGCAGTTTGCGCTACGTTACGTTTTTTAGTCAGCAACTCTTCGGACTTAACGACGCGAGTGGGATTCAACCCCACTCGCGTCTTCTTTTTTTATGCGACTGGGCGACAGTTCGTTACCTACCCCGATGAGATGCTTGTCCGAATTTTTATAGACGAACTTAGAATTTTGGATATACTCTTGCCCTCAACCAAGTTACGTACGCACGCCTTTCGCGAAAAACAAGCACTTTGAAGGATCTCTACCGTTGATCGGTTCGCGGAATGGTATCTGCAAGAAATTGGTTGAAGCGACGAACTTTTGGTTCGTCACCCTCTAGCCCAAGAATTCAAGAGAATAGAGTCAGTTCATTATCAAGTCAGTCATTGTTTCTGACGAGGTAAAGTGATCGAATTCTATCCAGCAAAGACAGGTCTAACCTTTCTGACAAGGGCCAGCCAAGGTTTGTCGACCTTCCCGCCTGTGTCAAGAATCTGCATAACACGTTCTCGGAGGACCCCAATGAAAAGAAAGAGCTTTAAAGCAAGCGGCATGATCTCATTTTGGTGTGGCGTTCTTCTCTTCATAACCTGCTGTTCAAACATCATGGCCCAGAGCAGCACCTCCTCAGTCAGTGGAACCGTTGTTGATCCGCAGGGAAATTTGGTCGCGGGCGCCACTGTTACACTCTCGAACGATCAGAAGAATTTCACTCGAACGCAGAGTAGCACTGAAGGCGGTAGTTTCGCTTTCACGCTGATTCCGCCCGGTCAGTACCGGGTTGAGGCTGAGGCCACAGGATTCAAGAAAGCTGTCCTGACTAATGTAGGCGCACAAGTTGCGAAAGCGACCACACTCACCATCCAGCTGGAAGTTGGAAGTGTACAGGAGGTGGTCACGGTTTCTTCGGGTGCCGGCGAGGTCTTGGTAAACAGGCAGGATGGGACGCTCGGTAATAACTTCATCAATCAACAGATTACGCAGTTAC
>DATEXA010000103.1:0-2724 GCA_035257465.1 Pyrinomonadaceae bacterium
AGCACCGGCCGAAGAAAAGACTGAGTTTGACGTTATCCTGCAGGCGGCGGGCGGTAACAAGATCAATGTGATCAAAGTTGTCCGTGAGGTCACTGCGCTTGGCTTGAAGGAAGCAAAAGACCTGGTCGAGGCAGCACCGAAAGCAGTAAAAGAGGGTGTCTCCAAAGAAGAAGCTGAAACCATCAAACAGAAGCTTTCTGACGCGGGTGCAACCGTCGAAGTTAAGTAGTTTCGTTTAGTAAAGCGGCAGGTGGTTGGGCGTTGCTGCTCTCCACCTGTCATGCGCTATTTTTGTAAATCCGATTCGTACTTGACTCTCGTAATTCTACTGGTTAAGTTAAGGGAGTATTGAGGCGCTGGCGTTACTCCCAAAAAATTTGATGGAAGAAATTAGCCGCTTTTTCGCAGGAAAGCGGTCAGGGCATTTTACGCCCTGACCGCTATTTGGCGTCTCTGGGATATTGCCAATCTCCAATTGCCAATTGCCGAATTAAGTTTCGGTTCGGTGGCGATTTGAAATTGGCAATCGGCAATTGGAAATTGGCAATTCAATAAGGAATCTCACATGTCTGCAAATCTGCTACAAACAACTAACACTGGATTGGGAAGACGTACTAGTCAGGCGCCCGAAAGAGTTGATTTTTCAAAGATTGCGACTGCCGTCGCGATCCCGAATCTGATTGAGATTCAGCGCGAGTCCTACAATCGCTTTCTTCAGATGGATCTGCTGCCTGAGGAGCGCGAAGCCACTGGACTGCAAGCGGTATTTAAGTCCGTCTTTCCTATTTCGGACTTCCGCGGAACAGCGACGCTCGATTTCGTCGAGTACCAGATTGGAAACTGGCAGTGCAAATGCGGACGGCTCGAAGGTCTTAATTACCTTAGATCGAACTGTAAAACCTGCGGCTCAACAATTAAGGTCAATCCACTTGCGGCCGGTGAAACGCTTTGTCACAAGTGCGGCACCTTTAACTTTGTTAAGCCCCAACTCTGCGAAAACTGCGGCGAGCCAGTCGGACTCAAACATAAACACGATCAGCAGGAATGCCAGGAACGCGGGATGAGCTACAGCGTGCCGCTCAAGGTGAAAATACGCCTGACGGTCTACGACAAGGATCCAGACACAGAAGTTCTCTCCATCCGCGACATCAAAGAGGAGGAAGTCTTCTTTGGTGAAATACCGCTGATGACTGACAACGGTACTTTCATTATCAACGGTACGGAACGCGTCATCGTGTCGCAGCTCCATCGTTCACCTGGTGTGTTCTTCAAACGAGGTGCGCTCTACGTTGCCAAGATCATTCCATACCGTGGTTCATGGGTAGAGTTTGAATACGATCAAAAGAATTTGCTTTACGTGCGAGTCGGAAAACGCAAGTTCCTTGCTTCAATCTTTCTCCGTGCACTCGGACTCTGGTTCAACCAGAAGGTTGATCTCAAATCGCTTCGGACTGACGGTCAGCTTGAAGAGGCAGTTAAGAATGCTTCGTTTACTGACGAAGACATGCTGGGAGCGATCTACATAACTGACGAGATTCGCATTGAGGACGGCCGCTTGATGCTTCAGGTTGTAGAACAAGGGCATACGAATTTGGTTGGGATGAAGGTCGATTTCGACATTAAGGGTCGCGGACCTGATCCAATCGTGCGCAGCGGCAAGAAAGTTACCGGTACAGCACTGGAAGCACTACGTAAAGCGAACATCGGTGAGGTCGAAATTGAATCTTCACAGATTGAAGGAGCGTTCGCGCTTACCGATGTTGTCAACACCGAGAGCGGAGAGATCGTCCTCGAAGCAAATAACGAGATCACCCCTGCAAAACTTCAGGAGATTATAGAGGCCGGGATAACGACGTTCTCGGTGTTCTTTCCTGAGCGCGATGACGTTGGACCCGTTCTGTCGCTGACACTCAAGAAGGACGTCATCACAAAGCCAGTAGATGCATTGCTCGAGATCTACAGAAAGATGCGTCCGGGCGACCCGCCGACAGTGCAAACTGCTTATCGGTTGCTCGAGGCGATGTTCTTCGATCCGCGCAAGTTTGACTTCTCACGCGTTGGGCGTTTGAAGTTCAACATCAAGATGGGCAAACCCGAACGCGACCGCATAGACGACCCTTTGCTCTCGGCCCGCGACTTCTACGAGGTCGTGAGTTATGTCTTGAAGATGCGAAAGAATCCGTCTGAGTACCAGGCTGATGACATCGATCATCTCGGTAATCGTCGTGTTCGCGCAGTTGGCGAGTTGCTGGAAAATCAGTTCCGAATCGGACTCGAGCGAATGGAACGCGCCATCAAGGAAAAGATGTCGATCCATCAGGAGATGCAGACGACAATGCCTCGCGATCTGATTAACGCGAAGCCTGTCACTGCAGCCGTGCGCGAGTTCTTCGGTTCCAGTCAGCTCTCGCAGTTCATGGATCAGACAAACCCGCTTTCGGAAATTACTCACAAGCGCAGGCTCTCAGCGCTGGGACCGGGTGGTCTCTCGCGTGAGCGCGCAGGGTTCGAGGTTCGTGACGTTCACCCGACTCACTATGGACGTATCTGTCCGATTGAGACACCTGAAGGTCCGAACATCGGATTGATCTCCAGCCTGTCATGCTTCGCGCGAATCAACGAGTTCGGATTCATTGAGGCGCCTTATCGGAAGGTGAATGATGGCCGCGTCGTTGAGTACGTTCGCGTCATTAACGGCGGCGACACCAAGCTCAAGCCAGGCGA
>DATEXA010000104.1:0-23161 GCA_035257465.1 Pyrinomonadaceae bacterium
TTGGTGAAACTCATGTCCAAGTTGAAGTAACTCGGACCGCTGAGGCCGTTTACCGGGAAATTGCCGAATGTGCCAGGCGCCGGAGCCGCCATCAAACCTGGCTTAAGTATCGCAGTGGTAGTCTTGCCAGCTGACGCACCGGTTGTCGGAATGGTTAGGCTGAGGAGATTCGGGTTAACAAAAAACACTCCGCTCGGTGTCTTGAACAGGCCAATATTCTTCTTAAACTCCTCGTAGGTTATTCCGGTGAGCTGAGCACCGTTATTAGCTGTTGAGCAGTTGCCGGCTGTGTCTTTTACACAATTGAACGTCGTTCGGCCTGAACCGACGAACCATGGAACACCAGTCGCCCAAGTGGCAATAGTTCCGATAGTCCAACCTCCCACCAACCTGTCAACGGCATCATTTACACCGCTTAAGAAATGACGGCCATTTCCGAACGGCAGATCATAAAGGCCGTTAGCGACAAAACGCTGGGTTTGGTCCGACGTAGAACGGCGATAATCGGCCTTTGGATTGCGCAGTGTCAGGCGAGAGACCAGATCGCTCTGGTTGTTTCCCTGGGCATCCGTAGCGTTACCCATTGCCTTGCTCCAGGTGTAGTTCGCCTGAAACTGCATTCCGCTTGAGAAACGTCGGCGAATCTCGACTTCCATAGCATTGTAGTTAGAGTACGAATCGTTGGCGAGGATATTCACAAAAGCTGCATTTGGATTGGCCACGAAGAAGTTTCCGGGCAATCCAATCGTAGTACTCTCGCGGTTAGCCTTGTAAACTGAACTGAACGCTAACGTATTAGCAAGTGAGCCGACGTTGTTATCCCTCAAGTTTTGAACAAACGTCGCGTTCGTAAAACCGCTGCCGGCTGGAAGACCCGTAAAGAACTTGGTGAAGATGGGAAGGGCTACTTGGCCGGCCAGACCAGCACTATTAAAACCGCACGCCGGTTGGCCCGTACCGCCGCAAAGCCCAGAAGCAACGTTAAGAGCAAGATTTTTCTGTGCGTTCAAAAAGTCGCCGAGGAACCCATTCTCGAAGATGTTGATTTCGTTAATGTTGTAAGCACGCCATGTATTGGGCGCTTTGTTGCCAACGTACCGGATTTCAAACGCCGTGTTCTTCATGATCTCGCGCTCGTATCCGAAGTTCCACTGGTGCACGTAGGGGGCGCGCAGGTTTGGATCAGTCGTCCAGAGACCGCTCACATTATTTGCAAGGAAGTTCTCTCGATCTGTGATCGGCATTTTAAAGGCGGGGAAGTTCAAAGGCACGCCGCCTGGTCCAAGCTGACCGAGAATTTGATTCGTATTTGGCGTGACGCCGCTCAGAGGCGAGGTATTCGCTGACTGTATCAATCCGGGATTAGTGTTCCCGGTTCCCAGAAGGTTTGTGAAGGTTGTGACGCCGTCATGCAAATAGCTGATCGAGTAACCGGTTCGGAAAGAGCTCGTACCTTCCTCACCAAACAAGGTGTGGAGTAATCCCGACTTAAAGGCAGGCGAGTAGGCAAAACCAACAAAAGGCGCGAAGTTATTCCAGTCGTTCTTGTAAAGACCCTTGCCCGTTTGGCCGCTGACGAAGTCCAGTGAGGCAACCCCGGCTGTTTGACTGCCTGCAGGCGCCGTGGGGTTAAAGAGATTTCCCTTACCTGAAACACCCCAGATAGCATCGAAATTTGTAGGTTGAATGGCCAGTCCATTCGGAACGGTGGGAACACCCATATAGTCCCAACGCACGCCATAACTCAGCGTAAAGTTACTCTTAAGCCGGAACTGATCCGACATGAAGAGCGCCAGATCTTTTTCCTGGACCTGTCTTAAGCGCGTATACCCAGGCACAAAACCTGAGGTCGGAGTTTGGACATTTAAGGTCTGGCTTGAGATACCTAAAAGGCCGGTGATCGCGCCATAGACTGTGTTAGCAGCAGTCAAATTTGCAGAGGAAGCTCCGGGCAAATTTGCAGCTATTGTTAAATTGGTGGTGTTAGCCGTGTTTGCTGGATCAGTGGAGACCCGCACAACTGGCCCAATCTGGTTCAACTGGACGATACCTGCGTCGTTTCGGCTGATGCCCAAGACATTCTGCCAATCCGCACCAAACTTCCACAGGTGATTGCCCTGGACCCACGTAACGGTGTCCGTGACCTGATTAACGATCGTGTTTCGAGGCTGGGGCAGGAATGTGTTGTCATAGTTCGTGAGCACACCCGGCAGCGATATGAACGGAACGTTCTGCGACTTGTCGCGGTTGAAATCTACGGGAGCCCATTGGCGACCATACCGTAGAACATTTGTCCAGCGACTTCCGAACGTTGAGACGAGTGCCGGTGTGACCAGATTTCGTGTTGAAGCCTGAAACCCATTTACGCCCCCCGGAAATGGCGCTTCGAGGGAGTTTGTCGTTACATCGGGGAACGTTCTCGTAACCACCCTACTGTAAACAAATTCAAGCTTATGCGAACCAAGTCGCGTGTTGTTTACGAGTTGATGGTCATACCTGGCTACGTACTTATCGTTTGTTGTGAGCTGTTGGGCATTGAACGTGAAGCAACTGATATTAAAACCATCGCCGCCGGTGCAACCTGAATCATTGTTGGGAAGGGGTATCTGATCCAGATGGGCCGTCAAGACCGGGTTCAGCGTATGGAAGGGGACTTGGGGCTGCGCAAGAAGGTTGACCGTCTGAACGGCACCGCCGGACGTATACTTGAATATGCCTTGCCGGGCGGTCTGCGTCAGGACACTACGGTTACGCGAACGCGAGTCATTCTGGACAAACCTCTCGTAAGAGAAGAAGAAGAACGCCTTGTCCTTTCCGTTCCAATATGTTGGCCCACCTTCGCCAAAATGGGGAGCGAACACCGGTCCGCCAATGTCAAAACCATCGTAATGCTGACGCAGGATCGGCTTCGGCGTGCCGTTGAAATTGTTGAACCACGTATTTGCGTCGGTCCAGCTATTGATTATCTGAAGGAAGGCGCCCCCGTGGAAATCGTTTGTACCACCCTTGGTGACCAGATTAACCTGGGCGCCTCCGCGCCCGGAATCCGAGCCCACCGTGCCCGTCGTGATGCTGAATTCAGCTGTAGAGTTCAGCGAGGGAGTAGTAATGGCAAAAAACGAACTCGTCTTAACGAAGTTGTCCATCGCGTTGATGCCGTCCTGAGTGAGGTTGACAGCGGTTTGACGAAGCCCGCTAACTGACGAGCCCCTCACGTCAGTTCCGACCACCGCAATACCGGCTTGCAATCCAGCAAGATTGACCGGGTTTCGATCACCAAGCGGAAGATCAACGACCTGCCTGGTATTGACAATATTGGTAAGGCTTGGGCTAGTAGTATTGACGACCTCCTGGGATGCCATAACCGTAACTGTTTCACCCGCGAGACCAATCTCCAACGGTATGTTTACCTGAGTAGCGGAGGCAACTGAGATTGTAATATCAGTGTCGACTGCTTTCTTGAAGCCTTGTGCGTCAACAGTCATCTTGTAGGTGCCTGGCTGTAGAGCCTGAAAATCATATGCTCCTGTACTGCTTGATATAGTTGTGCGCTCGGCGCCGGTTGCGGTGTTAACAAGCGTGAGGGTCGCACCGGCCACACTTGCTCCGCTGGGATCGCTAATAGTGCCGTTAAGACTGCCATTTGTGACTTGCCCCACGACAGTAAGGGTTAAGACACAAGTCAAAAGTATAGTTAAAAATGCCGGCTTCACTGTCGCAGCTGGAACCTTGGCAGTACCCTTCAAACTACTAATTCTTCGCATATTTTGCGCTCCTTATTTGGGCTCTAAAGTTAACGGTCCTTGCAAACCGGTGAGGGCCGTTGAGTCGATCGACTCAGAACACCTGCTATTCCGTGAATTAGGATCGGATCAGATTAGGACTTCTGCTTGGTATTCCTGCAGCAATCTAAACTTCGTAATTAAGGCTCTATCTATCTATTTCAGTGACCTTGGCTGAAACAACGACAATGCCTGGATCGAACAGTCTCTTTGAGACACCTGCTCAACGTTTGAGAATAAGGCAAGGGAGAATGGGAGCTGGAGATGTCTTGCTTTGTAACCTGCAGCATCTCATTTATTGACCCCCTCTTATATTTGAGGCGCAACTAGTTCGACGGAGAAGGAATCCGTTTTACGAACTAGCCCAAATGTTGTTTACTGAAATTCACTGTCGATGTTTTTGAAAGCGAAGAAGACCGCCAAAAACGCTAGAGCAATAGATGTTCCGCTAAAATTCTGAAATGCCTTTGGATTTATGCGCCTTTTTTACTAGACCAGCCGGTTGGTTAGTTTGAGAATTTGGATATTCTACAAATACTTGGATGGGGAGCCTGTATTTTTGCGTAAGGTTAGGCTTCGGTTACGTGGCTTTATAGCTTCTGAAAACTGCGATCGTTAAGCCCACTTTAGAAGTGAGAAGGTCTGGGATTAAGTCGGTCGACTAATACTCGAGTTCTCCGTTGCACAGCATCTCAGAGACTTTGAACCGCCTATCGATTTTGGGTCCGTCCGGATATTTCGCGAAAAAACGAACCTCGCCTGTGTTATCTCCAATGAAGGGCCTTTCATCCATCAACCTCAGAAAGATAAATCTGGCGCCAAAACCATCCTTGCCTGGTGGTATGTACTCTTCGAGGAAGAGTCGCTTGCCATTTCGCTCGAGGTAGGTGTCGTTCTTCAGAGTCGCTGTAACTGCGCTATTAATCGATTGCATGAGAGCGCGCTCAGCCCGTTGATCGCTGGACTGAACGGTCAGTGTAACGATGATGGAATCGGTCGCCTTAACTTCGGCGAAGTCGTGCATCTTTTGCACAACCTCGGCAGGCGGATTGTTTTGCAATTCCATCAAACGAACAAGTGCACGCCTCACCGGCCGGGCAGAAAAAAATCGAACAAAGTATTTCACATTGACGGCTTGGTTAGTCGCGCCTTGAGAAAGACGTGCCTCATCGTTTGAAGTAGAACGACTTCCTGGTTTATTTGGATCCGAAGTTGGACTGAAAAACATTTCTGAAGTATCGGTGTCCGTTTGAATTTGCGACCACGGTGAATCCGACAACATTTTTTCAGCTTCTTTCTTGGTCCACTTTGTCCATTGATCTTCTTTCTGAAATGACACCATCGCTGAAACAACCAGCGTTGAGAAAAGCAAAGCAATCGTCAACAGCAAACAATTAAGCGGTTTCCTCATGCGATACCTCTTCGGAAAGGTTAATACTCCAGTTTACCGTCGTACAGCATTTCCGACAGCTTGTATTTGGTATTCAACTTCATCTTTTCATTAAACTGGGCTACAAACCGCACGCTATCGTTTTCACTCAGAAAGGGCTGTCCATCGACTATTCTCTGAAACACAAACTTCGCTCCCATACCATCATCAGCCGGCGGCCTGTACTCGAGCAGGAAGAGTTTCTTCCCATCTTTCCGTTCCAGATAGACATTCTTTTGGAGCATCTCGCTGGTGGCACTTGAGAAAACGCGGATTAAAGGTACTGCCATCTTTTCATCAGCTACTTCAATTCCGACTGATATTACTATCCACTCAGCAAAGCTACGATCGATGAAACCCTGAAGCTGTGCGGTTAACGCTTCATTCGGTTGGGGCTGGGCGAGTAGACGCATGCGAGCAAATGCCGCTCGTACTGGTTTAGCCGAGAGAAACCGCACATGATATTTGACTGAAGTTGAAGGTTTGACCTCGCCCGATTCCGCTTTACTGGCGGCGGAGATATTTGAATCCTCGCGTCGTGCTGCTGTAGTTGCCGTGATCGCTGATGTACTTTCGGGTTGGCGCTGCCCCCCCTCCGTTTGCGTTTGACCCCCAAGCCGGGTCGTTCAATGTTTTCTCAACATCCTTCCTGGTCCATTCGATCCAGGGCTTAGTGCTCTGAGCTCGTATCGCGGCGGCAAACGTCAGAAGCACAAAGCACGCACAAATCACTGTCCTCATATAGGCTCCTTAACGATATAAAATTGTGAAGTGAAGATTTTGACTTTACGGCTCGGAACCATCAACCCGCGGAATTGCAAGTGTACTCACCAAAAGTCGAAAACCTGTCAGATCCATGATCCGCTGCGATGTGACGGCGGTCATAATCAAGATGAATCACCGACATCAAAAGGGTCGCAGTTTCATCAACAAGTCGAAGGCTCAGGTCGTTCGGCGGAATCTTTCCAGATAGCAAATCGGAAAGCAAGTAATGACGGCAACTGAATCCTGGTACCTCTCCTAAGGGTACTTTTGTAAGTAAACCACCGGACGAAAATATTTCCAGCATTGGCTTTCCAGTAAGATTTTTGTCATCGATATTGATTACGGCAATGATCTCATTACGAACTATTTTTCCATCGCGACTCTCGAGACGAGCACCTGATCCGATGTAATCGGTTGCAAGTCCCGCACGATGAACGTGCTTCTGATAAGAGCGTGCTGAGGCAAGCCCTGGTCTGAAGTGTGTAAACGTCGCAGAGTTCCATTCAGTAGCGCGTAGTTCAACTTTCATGAGGGTGTGATTGGAGAGCGGTGAAATGGCGAGCGAGAGTCCTCCTGAAAATCCCTTTACCAGATTGAGTTCCCCCACTTTGAGAATACAACTCTGCTGTCCACCTAGTTTTATAACATCGTGCTCTATCTGTTTTTCTGATATTGACTTTGGTATCGCAGTGCCTTTTCCCATTTGCCAGACGACCGCGCCATTGCTGTCCGTAATGAAGGGGCTCAGCCACAAAAACTCTTCCATTGGCGCACCAGAACTCAGATGAAACAATGACTCCAGTGTGATTCCGCCGATCTTTTTTGAATGAAAGACAAGTGGTGTGTAAAGAACGTTCTTCGCTTTGAGGCGTCCTACTGAATCGAATGGCACGCTTGAAGGAAGCGGGTCGTAAGATTGTTGGTGGATGGGATGCTCAACACTGAAGCGGGCGCTCTGAGCTTGCTTGATCAAAAGATAGCCAAAGTTCTTAACGGATCCTTTTTCGTTCGTAACAGCTATCGTTCCACCATGGTCTGCACCTCGAACGTTTGGTTTACTGCCGGACCGCGTTCCCTTCGAAAACGTTTCTCTTAGACCGCTTATGTATTCGCCTTTAGACAGATCCAAAAGCAAAGATGAACGAGCCGATAGATCGTAAGGCTGTTCTCTGAGCTTTACGCCAAACTGATCGTAGAGCGTGAGAGTTCCGACGCTCCGTTCTGCGTATGGATTGAAGAGGCTGTAAAGACACTCGTAGTCTCTCAGCGGTGGGAAGGGCATTGAGTAGAAAAAACTTTCGGCGCGTTGCCATTGCAATGGGTCGGGATTAGCGTGCACATTCGCAAACGAATCGACAGTTTTCCAACGAACGAAAGCTGAGCTAAAAAGATCGCTGGCGTGTGTTGGGGTACGAGTCCTTGGCCTCACTCGGATTCTTAGTCCGCCCCAGAAACTGGTGCTTTGGCCAACGAGGTCAGCAACAGACAGCACGGTCGTTTGCATTGCTGGAATGAAAAGGTGTTTTGCGACGCCTCTGTCACCAAAGGCGCGGCCTTCAGAATCATACAAATAGATTTCATACTCGGTTTCATCAGATCCGTCTGAGTAACCGTCAGCACCGATGAAGTTGTCGGAGGTAAGGACGATCTCGGAATTGAATCCGATTTCCGGATCTTGAATTACGAATGGTGCACAAACATCGAGCCAGCAGGATTGAGCCTTCGGTAACGGTCCATAGCTTTGGATACTTGCGGCACGAGACGATGAGGAAGCAGAACGCAGTGATTTGATTGTCGCTAACGAAATAAGCGAACTGGATGAGAGGGCCAGGAAGTTACGCCGGTTCAGTCGAGTCACGGCATTACCCGGGAAGTTAAAGAAGCATGAGGAGAGCGGAAGAACCGCTCCCCTCATTGCTGTTCGTAAAAGTAATCAGGATCTTAGAAGTTGAACCTGACCACGAGTTGTACTAATCGGCCGCCGGGATCATTGGTTGTTGACAAATCCTGGTAGGCATTTGTCATACGACCGAAGTTTGACGACGTGAAACTTCCCAGTGTGTTCAAGTCGTTACCGGCGGATCCAACCAGGAAGTTGATGTTATTGAAAGCGTTCAAGAACTCACCGCGCAACTCAAGGTTGGTGTTTTCCGTGAACTTGATTCTCTTGACGATACTCAAGTCGGAACGGAAGAACGCTGGTCCTTTAAGCACCAGGTTCGCAAAGCCGCAACCTCCGCCAACGTTTCCCGCATTTGGCGCGTTTGCCGTGTTGAGGCTTGGAATATAGCCGATCCGGGAAGCACAGTTCCCGTACCCTGGTGGTGCGATGAACTGCCCACTGGGAGCACCATTGATATACTCGACCGAAACTGTGCTCGGCTGACCAGTAGTCTGCCGGGTGACAATGCCCAAATTGAAGGCCTTAACTGTGTTGTCCCGGATATCTTTCGGGAGAACGTAGATGAAACCATCGGGATCTCTGTAAACACCGACGGCTTTTTGTAGTTGTTTTTGATCCATTCCAGCCAGCTGAACATTCCCCAACGAAAACGGGTTGCCACTTTGGATTCGGATGTTGCCGTTGAAGCCCCATCCACCCAGCAATCCATTAACAAGACCGCTTGCGCCGCTAAGGAATTGCTGTCCGCGACCTACTGGCAATTCGTAAATAAAGTTCATCTTCAAACTCTGCGTGATATCAAAAGGCGCAAGACCTTTACGTAGGTTGAAATTACGCAGCGTGTTGGGTTGATCGTACACCGAAGAACTGCTGGCGTAGGTATTGCTAATCGCTTTGCCAAATGTGTAGTTGGCCTGGACTAACAGTCCTTTGGAGAAACGACGGCGAAGTTCAACCGTCGCCGCGTCGTAGTAGCTAAGACCGCTGTTATCGACAAGGTACGAGCCGCCTCGTTTGCCTGGGTTAACCAGGAAGTGGTTGTACGGGAAGATCGCCGACGCTCCGATTCTACGATTGTCAAAAGAAGTACTTGACAGATTGTTGCCGAAGGTTAGCGCCGACGGGTTCAGCGGATTCATCGTGTTGTAGTAGGTGTTGCTACGGAACAGGGAGGTCTGGTTAGTAGCAGTGTTGGCTGTACTGTAGTTAGCGGCAACACCAGCTGCAGCACCAGTCAGACCAGTGAAGTAACCGAGCGTTATCGGAAGCGGCGAAGTGCCGGTGCCTGGTCCAAAGTATGCAAAGTTTGCCTGACAGCCGGCGTTTGTTGTCGGGTTAAGTCCTGTTTGACAGCGACCGGCTGCTATGTTGGCGAGCAGGTTCTGCTGAGCAAGTTGCCACTCAGCGTAGACGCCGTTCTCAACGATGTTGAGTTCATTGAGATCGTACTGGTGCCAAAGGTCCTTGCCGCGGTTACCAATGTAACGAACTTCGAGAACGGTGTTAGACGTGAGCTCACGTTGCAGACTCACAGTCCAGGAGTTGATGTACCCAACCTTGAGATTAGGCAAGAACTGATTCACACCATCTGTAATCAACCCGGTATTCGGGTAAACCGGGGAACTTGGGAACGCTGGAGGAGCGAATGGTCCCTGTCGCAGATAGCTGCCGACGGGCAAGTTGCCCAGTGTCAGGTTTCGATTAGCTGTGAGAGTGCCACCAGGATTGCCACCGGTAACTGCTGTAAAGACGCCGATGCCTTCGCGATTGAAAGCCTTCGAGAAGCCGGCACGAATTACCGTTTGACCGGAATTACCCAACAGGGTCTTCATGAAACCACCTTCAAAGTGTGGAGTCCAAGCAAGACCTAATGTCGGAGCAAAGTTACCGTAGTCAGCACTGTAAGCCTTGTAGCCTTTGCCGAATAACGCATAGCTTGATGGAACCCCGGTGAGAGTTCCAGGTTTGAAAAGATTGCCCGGGCCTGATTCACCGTACAGCGCATCAGGCGACACCTGCGCAAACGTATCATTCAACCCTTCGAAAGGAAGCTGAACTTCCCATCGCAGGCCAAAGTTAAGAGTTAAGTTGGGACGGACTCGCCAACTATCCTGTCCATAGATGCCCCATTCTTTTTGTCCAGCCCTGCTCTCAAGATCACCCAAATAGGAATACTTGAGGGTGTCTTCGTTTAACCGCACGTTTGCATTTACCGCACTTAAGCGTCCAGCCAGAACGTAGTAAAGCTGTGAGGCTCCTGCTTGCTGAGTTGCTGCAAGGGAACTAAATGCATTTGTGCCTGCCGGATCGAGGGTTGCGCTGGTGGCGAAAGCCATAGCTGGAACAGCGGTTATCGATTGGTTCCAATAAGTAATCCTGGTGAAGTTTCCGCCAAAGTTCAACGAATGATTACCCTTAACGTAAGTGAGGTTATCGGTGAACTGCCGCACTGGCGTATGACGTCGACTTGGTGCATTTGTTACGGTGGCATTTGAAAGCGTCAAACCGCCGGAAGCAAAGCCATTGATACCAAGACTATTTCCACCCTGGTTTTCGAATTGACCAGCATTAACTTGAGCATTGAACAAGCTTGTGCCGCCCAAAACCCCATAACGCATTTCGTTGACGACATTTTGGTTGATGGTCCAGCGCCATGCCGTTGAGTTCGAGAAGCGATTGGAATCCTGACTACCAAAATTCGGAAAGTTCGGGAACGCCGGGTCCACACTGTTGAGGAAGTCAACCTTGGACCTGAACGACTGGTAGTTCCAAATGTTCTCAATGTGATGATTCTTGGTTACGTTGAAGTCGAATCGCACAGTTGGAAATTTGCGAATCTGGCCGCCAGGATTAACAAAAGAGACTTGCTGAATATTGGGATCGCCCGTGTCCTTGATGACCTGGCCAGAAACAGAACTGCGAATGCTGGTCAACAAACCTGCCACGGTCGGATCTGCGTTGGCGAACGCAAGACCCGCTCGTTGCGCGGCAGCGTAAACGTTGGTGGAACAGATTCTGGTTGCGCCCGTTCCGGAGCAGGTCGTGTCTGAATTCGTTGGCGCAAAGCTGCTTGAAAAGAAACGGTAAAATCCGTTTTGCGCTTCAGGCGATAGAATATTTTTGGTGCGCGAGGTCTTTTCGGGCAATCTGTACTCTTCATAATTAACGAAGAAGAATGCCTTATCCGTTCCGTTGAATAGTCCAGGGATTCTAATTGGTCCGCCAATCTTTCCACCTGGTTGATTCAGAAGAATTCGCGCTTGCGGGGCCTTATGAGTTACCGGATCGGGCGGCTGGTCGCGATTATTAAACCAATAGTTGGCATTGAGGGCCGGGTTGCGGTGATACCAGTAAACACCACCGTGATATTCGTTCGATCCGCCCTGGGTAACGAACTTAATTTGAACAGCACCTTCCGACGAACTCTCGGCGCCAGGTGTTGAAGTCGAAACAGTTACTTCGCTAATAGCATCCGTGCGAGGACGAACATACGTGAAGAACCCGTCACTTGATTTGAGCAGGTTGTCTTGCACGTTGATGCCGTCAATCGAGATGTTGAGAGCGCCCTTCGGCAAACCGTTTACGGAGGACTGACGTGGTCTTCCAACAGTAGTAGTGCCCGGCATGGCCAATACTAAATCCAAGGCATCGCGTGACGCCGTGGGCAGGTCGGTGATTTGTCGACCTGTCAGGGTTGTTCCGACCGTGGCTGATTGCGTTTGTAGCAATTCGCCACCTCCAACGACAGTGACGGTCTCGCTCGCAGATCCAATTTCGAGTTCAATGCTAATACTCGAAACTTTGCCAACGTCGATCTTAATGTCGGTAACAATTGCTTGCTTGAAACCCGCCGCAGTAATGGTGGCTGTGTAAGTTCCGGTTACCAACGATGGAACACTAAACGTGCCCTCGCTGCTAGTTTGGATAGTATTCTCCTGACTGGTTGCAACGTTTTTAACAGTTACGGTCGCGCCGGCCACTACCGCCCCTTTCGGATCAACCACTGACCCCGAAAGAGACCCGGCACTTCCTTGACCGAATGCGATAACACCGCACACGGCAAGCGTCAGTAGTACTAAAGAGTACTTCTGCAAAGCATTTCTCATCACGTCATCCTCCAAAATGGTTTGATCCCTTGCTTCACAGGAATCCTAGGTTTCCTCAAAGCAATCTGATGAAAGACTGAGCCAACTACTTTTTACTTTTAAGATTTGGAACGACCCGCATGAGTTAAAGCGGGCGAGTGTGCATTGACTTTAGGCAATTGCTGAGCCAGCAAGACGCCGTCCAATAAAGCCATTCAATTACTAACGCTCGTTAAGCCCTGAAGCCGAGGAAGGCTTCGATTTTTTGGATTTCTATATGAATAATTGTACCGAGTTGGGACTTTACAGTAAACGGTGGAGTGTTTGGAGCAAAGTCTGACGGGCAGGGTGTTTTTTTATTTCACGACTTCCATCTCGAACCTCAACTCTTTTCCACGGAGGATTGTGGACAAGTAAAACTCCCAGAACTTTCTGGTGAATCTCAAAGCCGGCCACCTCTGGTCGAGATTCACCAGAAACTCGATGCCTAATGCTCGCCAGAGATTAGCCAGACTCACGTGAGTTTCAATCGGGCGTAGTTCAGCTTCTGTATAAAACGGAAAAGGCGTATGCGATGGAATGAAGCAAGTGAATGAATAACTGTTGAAGTGATTACGATGTGTTGGATCCGTAGCCCAGTCGGGATTTGAATAATGCGGCGTTACGATCTTCAACCGTCCGCCTGGTTTCGAAATGCGATGCAACTCAGTAACAAAAGCCATTACGTCCGGCACGTGTTCAATAACATGACGGCAAATGATTTCGTCGAATTGATCTGTTTCGAAAGGGTAAGGAAAAGAGCCGAGATCATGTATGACGTCGGCGTGACTACGTGGATTCGAGTCGAGACCTATCGCGCCTTCAAACTTGTTCTGACCGCAGCCGACATCAAGTATTGACTTAGAGACTGTGTGCCGGTCTTCGGTCATGTGACTAGTTGCGGTTTAAGAAACACTCGAGTTCACTAAGATTGACCGCGTGTACAGGTACCCCTATAGCAGTCTCCACCTGTTCTTGCGTCGTACCATCTAACATGATGGCTTCGTCACTCTTCAACATCTGTCTTGGAATCAGAACAAACTCGCCTTTTATCTGATCTTTACTCGCAATCAAATCGCTGCCAGTAACCAGACCTGCTACAGACACGTCTCCGCCAAAGTAGTTGTTGTTGACGGGGATAACCGAAAGATTGGTACGCAGTTTTGAATTTAGCTTTTCTACTGCCTTCGTGAGTACAGGCGCGAATAATGTTCCTGTGAAGATTGTACCCGGACGCTTGTTGACCCAAGTAAGTCCTTTCCGTGCCAACCGCTTCTCGAGCTTTGCAAATTCTTCATGAAATGCGCGCACCATTCCGATTCCATCTTCGATCTGCGGATAACTTCCGTAATGAGTTCTCGACGGAATGGCGCGTCCGGCTTTTATGTAGATCTCATCGCCAAGCAGAGCGAAGTTTGTTCCCAGACGCTCTTGTAATTTCTTCTGCACTGGTTTGAGTTGGTCGATGACATTGCTACAGAACTCGGGAGTGACAGCAGTGAGTCGCGGATCGGTATTGTAACGAGTGAGACCAAGTGGAACGATGGCCACGCTTGTTATTCTGGGATACTCCGCAGCCAAATCCTCTATTGTTTTGAGAAGCACCTCGCCGTCATTGATCTTCGGACACAACACAACCTGCGCGTGTACTTCAATACCTGCGTCCAACATGCGTTTCAACTTTTGGCTGATGTCCGCGCGTGACCTGTCGATGCCCAGCAGAAACGCGCGAACATCGAGATCGGTTGCGTGCACAGAAACATATTGAGGCGACAACGCCTGTTCGATTATCCGATTCATTTCATCGTCAGTGATCGAAGTCAGCGTTGTGTAGTTTCCATAGAGGAACGACAAACGCACATCTTCATCTTTGATGAATAGTGAAGGCCTGGCATCCGCTGGATTGCCATTACAGAAACAGAAGATGCATTCGTTGGCGCACTGTCGAGGAACGATCGCTTCGAACGTAATACCAAAATCCTCGTCCTCGGCACGTTCCACTTCGACTTCCCAGTCTTCGCCATTCAATTTGCGAATCTCCAGCATCAACTCGGTCTCACCGGCCGTGTGAAAACGGAAGTCGAGATAATCGCGGACGACGCGTCCGTTGACCTTGATGATGCGATCACCGGGTTCGATATCCATTTCTGCGCCGAGGCTGGCTGGTTCGACCTCTGCGATTTCGACCCCGCGACGGCGGATGCCCGTGACTGCCGGTGTTACTGCGAATTCGTACATAGCTTCTAACTAAAACTTCCTGGCTGCACTGATACAAAATCCAGTCCCTAGAGAAACAGTCACTATAGCAAATGCGCGTGGTCTTTGTTGAGCCGACCCGGCTGTTAGGTTCCCCTTCAGATTCGGCTTCCGACTGATTTAATTCTCTGCGTCCTCGCGCAGAACGAAAGCAAAGTCGAAATATCTCGTGAGGGTACTGACGGACGGCTTGTCACCACACGCTTTCAACCTCAAGGACATTAAGGCTGGTATGATTCAAGATCCAAAGGTCCTGCCAAGGCGATCGCATCCAGGTTCTAAACTGAACAAATATCGGCAATTTTATTGACAATCCTGCCCCTGTTTGTTAGTTATTCAGATTGAACCGAGCCATTCCTGCTAACTAAGATCTAAAACTTCAGACGCTTAATTTTTACAGGGGAAGAGTACCAGTCTCATGTCCAACAAACTTAAGCCTGCTCTGATTGGGGGCGTGATCGTGGGATTGCTATCCGCGATTGTTTCCCAGATTCCAATTGTCAGTACGTGCTGTTGCGTCTGGGGTATTGCTGGCGGCGCCGTAGCTGGCCTTATGTATGTGAAAGGCTCGCCTACGCGCGTCAGCGTGGGAGATGGCGCTATTGTGGGTGCATTGGCGGGTGTGATCGGAGCATTAATCTATTTGGTCATTGCCCTTCCTATTGCACTTTACTTGGGTAGCGCAGCTATCGAAGAACAATTAGCAAGAACCGGAGTCCATATGCCCCTGCCCGGCGCGGCGCTCATAGTGGTGGGCGCCATTCTCGCCGGTATATGTTTAATCATTCTTGCAACGGTTGGCGGACTAGTGGCCATACCCATCTTCGAAAAGCGCAAAGATCCAATGCCTCCACAACCACCCAGCACTGGAGGTGGCGGTTACGCGGCTTAATCCGAACTTAAACGGTCTTTCGAACTAAGTCCTCGATCAGGAGAAAAAACGGAATGGCACAAGAATGGACTCCCCCACCTGCCGGTATTCCAGCAAGCGTACCAAACTATCTAATCCCAGCGATCATCTCACTGTTTTGTTGCCTGCCAGTCGGAATCGCCGGTGTGATCTTTGCCGCGCAAGTGAATGGAAAAGTAGCGGCCGGTGATATGCCAGGAGCGCTCAACTCTTCAAAGAAAGCAAAGATGTTTAGTTACATTGCGATCGGTCTTGGCGTCGCTTTGTGGGCCTGCTATCTGATCTTTTTCGTAGTCATAGGTGGAATTAGTATCCTTGGCAATAAGTAGCCTAAGTTTTCCAGAAAGGTTTCTTCAACGCACGGCTTGCACACTAACCTCGCGGGCTGATGCGGTAGAATCGACGATATGATGACTAGATATTGCACTAAATGCGGCGCTACGAATGATGACATCGCGCAGTTCTGTTCCAACTGTCAGGCACCTCTTACCCCGGTTGCCGGTGGAGGCTACCAGCCAATGCAATCCGTTAACGCAGGTGCGATGACAGATTGGAAAGCCCTTGGTGCCGACAAGAAACTAACTGCCGGGATCTGCGCGATTCTTCTTGGATGGCTCGGCGTTCATAAGTTCATCCTGGGATATACAAATGAAGGAATCATCCAGTTGGTGCTCGGTATACTTACCTGTGGTCTAACGAACATCATCGGCATCGTCGAAGGCATCATCTACCTCACCAAGTCAGACGAAGAGTTTGTGCGAACTTACATCCAGGGAAAGAAGGGTTGGTTTTAAACACCAGCCCTTCAGTTCCGCTCGCGGCGCAAACCTGACTCTCCTCGTGTTAGCCTTGGTTCCTCATGTCCAGTGACTTTTGGAATCGTCGTTCCACCGTAATCGCAATTTGGGGCTTATTAGTTGTCGGTGCGGTTTACGTGTTCTCATTCGAACCTGGTAAGACAGGCTTCTTTCCAGTTTGCCCGTTCCGATTGTTGACTGGTCTTACTTGCCCGGGGTGCGGCAGCACGCGCGCGCTGCATCAACTTCTTCATGGACACATCCAGGCAGCATTCATGCTGAATCCTCTCTTTGTGATCGCGCTTCCGTTTTTGTTCTATGCACTACTAAGGCACACTGCTTTTGCGTTACAGGGAAGGACGCCAAGGCCGAACGCCATGCCTGCCGCTTACATATATCTCATCTTTTTTGTGGTAGTCGCTTTTTGGATTTTTCGTAACACTCCTTTTTACCCATTCGTCTCGTAGAGTTACAGGAGGTTTGAAAACTTATGCGCCACCTGATCGCGCTGCTTTTAGTAGTCACCTTCAACCTGTCTACTTTCCAAATCAAAGGTCAGTCTCCACGCGGTGAAAACAAACCACTCCGTCCGGTACACACGTTCTCGATCGTATGTCGTGATCCAGCTACCGGTGAATTAGGCGTAGCTGTTCAATCGCACTGGTTTTCAGTCGGGTCGATCGTGCCGTGGGCGGAAGCGGGTGTTGGCGCAGTGGCAACGCAATCGTTCGTTGATCCGAGTTACGGAAAGAATGGACTCGACTTAATGCGCAGCGGTAAGAGCGCACCCGATGCGTTAAAGGAACTACTTGCGAAAGACGAAGCACGAGAAGTCAGACAAGTGGGAATGATCGATGCACAAGGTCGAGTTGATTCGTGGACAGGCAAGAACGATATTCAAGCCGCCGGCCATATCGTTGGTCAGAACTTTGCAGTGCAAGCGAACCTCATGCTCAACGACAAGATTTGGCCGGCAATGGCACACGCCTTTGAGACTACCCGGGGAGATCTTGCCGATCGCATGTTGGCTGCGCTTGATGCCGCGCAACTCGCAGGTGGCGATATTCGCGGCCGACAATCAGCAGCATTGATCGTTGTCACGGGCAAGCCAACTGGCCAGGCGTGGAAGGATCGGATTTTTGATCTGCGCGTTGACGACAGTCCTCAACCATTGAAAGAACTCCGACGGCTGGTAACACTACAGCGGGCCTTCAATCACATGAACGCCGGCGACCTCGCGGTTGAAAAGAAAGACAACGAAGGTGCCCTGCGTGAATACGGAGCGGCCGAGCAGTTGGTGCCAAACAACGCAGAGATGATCTACTGGCACGCCGTTGCGCTGGTGAACATGGGACGAATTGATGAGTCGTTGCCGTTGTTCAGGAAAGTGTTTGCAATGGATCCAAACTGGATCACGTTGACGCCGCGTTTACCAAAGTCGGGATTGCTGCCGGATGATCCCACAATCATTAAGCGGATTGTGGCGGTCGGCGTGGAGCGTAAGCCTTGATGGCCCCGAATCACAGTTACTGCTGTATTATTGGAAGCATGATCAATGATTCGCGAAAACAAGGAATGACAGTAAGGATCATTCGCAACGGAGTTGAACCTGAAGACAACAGCTGGAAGGACTCCACCCCCGAGGATCGAATCGAAGCAGTGTGGACTTTGACCAAACTCTGTCTGGCTTGGAACAACCACGAAACTGATGAGCCGAGACTTCAGAGAACTGTTACTAGAATTCAACGCCGCAAGCGTTGAATATTTAGTGGTTGGCGCACACGCGTTAGCCGTGTACGGGCATGTGCGTGCCACAAAAGATCTGGATGTTTGGATTAGACCAGATTCAGAAAATGCTGACAAAGTAATTGCTGCCTTAACATCATTCGGAGCGCCTCTCAATGATTTGTCACCAGAGGATCTCACTAGCCCCGACACCGTTTTTCAGATCGGAATTGAACCCTTGAGAATTGATCTATTGACATCTATCGATGGGGTTGACTTCGCAGAAGCGTGGACTGATAGGTTTGAAAGTAGATTTGCTGATGTACCGGTCCATGTAATTTCACGCAGACATCTAATCAAGAACAAGCTAAGCACCAATCGACTGCAAGACCTCGCAGACGTAGAACAATTGCAGGCTGACAAGAACTAAGACTGCGACGAAACAGGCTCCCGAAGAATCCTCTCAACAACCAAACTCAATCCCATAATGAAATACACAACCATCACCACTTCCGAGTCACCCCAGTTGTAATGCACAAGTCCGCTGGTAAAGAAACCAACGACCCCTCCTAACGCACCAAGCGCAAGACCACGCGGAAAATTGTCAATCGTCGACCGGCAACTGACCGTTGCTGACTTGCGAACGATTCTGAAAAGCATCCGTATGTATGTACCAATTAGAATCAACCAGACTATCAACGTCGGCACTCCGCGCTCCAAAGACAGCTGTAATAGATTTGAATGCATGTGGCCCATCGGCAAACGGCCGTTGTCAAAAAGCCCCCACTCGCGCCAGTAGGCTTTGATCGAATCCATCCCAACACCAACAATCAAATGACGCGGCTTGCTCACCAGTAAGTGGAACCCTTCTTTCCAAACCGTCCCACGCCACGTCGTCGATTGGTCGTTTGTATCCAAGAAGCCAACACTTCGTTTCTGTTTCAGCAAAACGACGGAAGTGAGAACCAGCGGCAAGGCACAAGCACCAACAACGATCAGAGTGCGACGCGAAACGCTCAGCATCAACATCAAGGCAACTGATACCGCGAAGCCGGCCCACGAAGCTCGCGTGACACTCATTCCCAGCGCAAACACCAATCCGATCAACGCGATCGCCAGTAATACTCCCGCGCGACTTCGCTTGTTTTTGAGTCCCAGGAGAAGTCCCAAAGCAAGTGAAGCAATCAACTGGATTACTTCAGCATAGGTAACCCAGTGACCGTAGAAACCGGTTGCTCGCCAATCTCGACCACGCGACCAGTTGGCAACTCCCAACTGTTCGAGCGCGTTTGTTCCCGGCAACAGTTGCGCCCGTGGAACATCGAGCGTTGGCGTCCATTCAATGTGATAGATCGAAACCTTCGCGATCGGTGGACCAGCCGCCAGGGCGTTCGCAATTTGCTCGGGACTATCGACGCGATTTCCATCAACAGCCCAGATGATATCGCCATTGCGAATTGGTGTTGGTTGGGTGGTCGTTCTCGTTTTGTAGACAGCTTTTGTGAGGGGACTGGCGGCACTGACTCCTTCGAGCTTCACACCTTTTCCGAACACCAGGCGCTCTGCAGTGAACAATACGTTTGCCATGCAGGAACCGATTAGACAAAAAGCCAGCAACTGAACGAGTCGGAGGGACCGCACGTTCTCGGCAACCAGGTAGACAATCATAAACAGACTCGCTGCACGCAATTTTCCGATCGAGGTGAAAGCAGTGTAAGAGAAGAACGCAGAAATACCGGTAAGAACAAAAAAGCCGAGCAACGCATAATCGATTGGTGTACGAAAGAGCTGAGGTCTTGGATAAACAAAGAGTCGAATAATCCAGAGGAAGGTCCCGAGGGCCCATCCGATTTGAGTTACGGCGATGGAGTTCGGTGCGAAGAGTGCTATCAAGAACACGCAGCCGATGATGCCGCGTTCAAGCCAAATGACGATTGTGGGGAGGGGTTCGGAATCGCGCTGAAGGGGCATGTTGTTAAAGACTGGTCCGATATGCTTTAGCTTGCTGTCCGATTGCTTTAGCTCGTCGGAAGGAGTTTGATAACTTGAGTACCTTGCGACAAGCTAAAGCTTATCGCACATTGGTGGATCTTTTGTTCTTCAGGCCGAACCCATTAGAATGCCAACGCTTTTACTATATTCTAACCTCAGGAAATCTCCATGCGCAGATCAGTAGTGACTTTTTGGCTTTGTACACTCTTGTTCGCCTTGCCCACACTCGCTGTTAGTCAAACTCCATCCTACGCCGATCAAGTAAAGGCGATTCAGGACGACGCGCGCGTCAAAGCAGCAAACGAATACATCGATAGAAATCACGATGGAATTCTTCGCGAGTGGGTAACTATCACCGAGATCAACGCGCCTTCAAAAAAGGAACAGGAGCGCGCGCGGTATCTCGAATCACTTCTCCGCAAATACAAAGTAGACGTTCGCTACGACGCCGCCGGCAACCTGATCGCAACTCGCAAAGGAACAGGTGGCGGACCCGTTACGGTGTTTGATGCGCACATGGACACAGTGTTCCAACCGGGACTCAAAATTAAAGCAACGATCAGAGATGGACGTGTGTATGCGCCTGGCATTGGGGACGATACAAGAAACATCGAAGCCCTACTCGCAACGATCCGCGCACTGGATACTGCCAGGATCAAGACGAGGGGCGACTTGATCTTTCTGTTCACCACTGATGAAGAAGCCGGAATGACTGGTGCTAAGTCTTACACGAAAGAGAACAAGGGTAAGGTCGACTACTACGTCGCTCTCGATGGCGGCTACGAAGGCTTTACTTACGCGGGCATCGGTATCAACTGGTATCGACATCACTTCATCGGACCAGGTGGACACACCCGCTCACGCACGCCGCCCTATTCCGCTTCACTGCCGTTGGCGCGCGCAATTACACGAATCTATGAGTTGAAAGTTCCCAGCAATCCTTCGTCAAACTTGAACATTGGTATGTTGGGTGGATCTGAGGTTCCGAATGCGAAGGCCGCAGACGCCTGGTTCACAGTCGACTTGCGTTCCACTGACAACGCAGTCATCGCAGATCTCGACAAAAAGATCGCAGCAATTCTGGATGAGGAAGCTAAACGAGCGGGAATGACAGTGAAGACAGATATTATTTCGACGTCGCCCGCTGCCATCTTGCCTGGTAACCGCGAATCGAAGTTGGTAAAGATCGCTGAAGCTGTTCATCGAGCAATGGGTTTTGATCCACCGATTTCAAACACCGGTTCAAACAATTCGAGCGCAGCGTTGCTCCAGGGGATCACGTCTATCTCGACCGGGGCTGGACCGTGTAGCGATTCACACGCGTTGACTGAGAACTGTGAGATCGAACCGCTCTACAAGGGGGTCAAGAAGATAATGTTGCTGGCGATCTCTTTGGCAGGACTGGAGAATTGAATTTCGGCTTTCGGCTTTCGGATTGGGATCGCACAGTCCAAGATCAACTGGGGACTTCAGCAAGACAAAATCCGCAATCCGAAATTCAAAACCCTTCGCCGCCGATCATAACCAGTCCCGTTCGCAGAATGATCTTCAAATCCAGTAGCAGCGACCAGTTTTCAATGTAGAAGAGATCGAGCCTCACCATTTCTTCAAACGGCAACCGATTGCGACCAGAGACCTGCCATAGACCAGTCAAACCAGGTTTCATATCCAATCGCTTTCGGTGCCACAACTCATAAGCCTCAACCTCGTAAGGAATCGGTGGTCGCGGACCTACAATGCTCATGTCTCCCATCAAGACATTCAGCAATTGCGGCACTTCGTCGAGGCTGGTTCGCCTCAGCAATTTTCCGACGCGAGTAATTCGCGGATCTGCCAGCAACTTATAAGTCGGCAGTCCTCCGTCACCCAGGTTCGCTTCAGCACGACCAGCGATAAACGCCTTCTGATATTGCCGGTGTGTTTCCGAGTCGGCTCCTTCGTTCATCGTCCGAAACTTGAAAACCAAAAACAGCCTGCCGTCCATTCCTACTCGTTCCTGCGTGTAGAAAATTGGCCCTTGTGAATCGAGCTTGATTAGCACTGCAATCAGCAACCAAAAGGGAAACAGTAACGTGATGGCCAGAAATGAAATCAGAATGTCGAAGGTACGCTTGAGCAAACGTGAGCCACTTGAGAGCGGTTCGCGAAACAATCTGATCATTGGCATTACGCCGATCTGATCGATTTCAGTTTTACGCGGCAGACAATTAAACAAGCTGGGCGCGATGCGAAATTCAACTCCACGCCGTCGTCCACATCGAATCATCACGTCGAAAAGGGCGTCACCATTAACATCAGGGTCAGCGATGATTACTTCATTCGCTCCAGAGTCGCGAATCGCATCGGGCAGCCCTTCGAGATTACTGACCACGGGCACACCTTCGTATGTCTCCCGGTCGCGTCCATCGAAAGGCTTGATGTCGACCACCCCTATTACTCGATAACCGAGGGCGGGCCGTTCTCGCATCTCCTTTATAAATAGCGAAGACTCAGGGCCACGACCAACCACGAGCGTGGAAATCAAATTGATTTCATGTTTACGCACGAATGTTTGCGCGGCTCGCATTGCAAAACGAATGGCACCAATGCTGATCAGCGCAAAGAAAAAATCCGCAATAAAAACGCCGCGCGCATAGGAGAAGGAGCGAAAAGTAAAGCCACCGCGATGTAGAAACGCGGCTGCCACAATCAAGAGCGAACCGATAGCTGTTGCTTTGAAGACACGCAATCCATCATCGACAAAGGAGAACTCGCCGCGAATTCGGTACAGATTGACGTAGCGAAGACTGAGCAAACGAATGGCGACGATCAGAATCAGCAACGTCCCGTACGGTGCAAACTGATTGCTCCAACGCCAGTGACCATCAAAAGCATTGACGCTCTCACGAAACATGAAGGCAATGATGAACGAGAGCGTTGCAGCAATTGCATCAGCGCTGACCAGGAACACTTTCACAGTCGGCACAATCCAGCGAGGTGCGCGGCCCGGGACTCGCACTGCACTGGCGTCCATTAATCGTCGTGGTTTCTCAACCCGCATTGTTCATTGGAGAACCATCAGCAGATTACGCAGATTTCTTTGCGTAGAGAATTACTGGTCCTGCCGCTCTAAATGAATCTGCGTAATCTGCGGAAGGCATTCAAGTTTCACTCGAGAATTAAACTGACTACTTCGTCGATTACTGCGCGTGACCGACGCGGGTTCATGTTCTGCTTCTTCGCAATTATCACCGATTCGATGTCCTGAGGTTTCGAGAGTCGTTTCAATCGGCCTTCCTTCACCAACTGTTCGTCAACAGCAGCCCAGTTGCCGGCATAAACACTCGCAACTGGAACACCCAACGCCGCCGCTTCTCGATTGATCGTACCCCCGGCACTGATTACCAGGTCACTCGCCGCAATCAGATTCGCACCATCCACAGGTGACGGAGGAATAATCAAATTTGCACGTACTGGGAGCGCAGGCGTCCTCGCCTGC
>DATEXA010000105.1:0-2714 GCA_035257465.1 Pyrinomonadaceae bacterium
GAGAACACAACGGTTGCGCTCGACCTGGCAACATTGAAGCCTGTGGGGCTTGGTGGCGATCTCAAGAAAGTTACTCAGCGTAGCTTTGTCTTCCTCGACTCGAACCGGATCCTCGGGATGGCCTCAAACAAACTCGAAGAGTCGGGAGTCTTTTCCTTTCCCGATGGAAAGCGACAAGCGAAATTCACTTTCGGCGGCGAGGAACTGGACTTAGCCGGCGATCCCAACTTCGTTGTCATCAAACCACTGGGTAACGCAAAGCTGGGAATATTCGACGTTTCACGTAACGAAATTATCAGCGGGATGAACAAGATCGACGCTACTGTTTGGAAGAACTACATGGTCTATGAAGGTGGTGCGGGTGAACTTATCCTCGCCAACTATCATTTCGATCAAGAGAAGAAGCATATTGAGCTTGACGATCGCAAGACTATTGCGATTCCTGCCGCTGCAATTGGAAGTCTTAGCGTTTCGGAGGTAGCAGACAATTTTCAATGGCTCGCGATCTCTTCAAAGACGCGTGGCGGATTGTGGAACCTAAACTCAGGCGAACGCAAAGTCTTTGTGCGCGGTTTCAAGGGCGCAATCGTGAGCAATAACGGAACAAGCATCGGGGAGTTTCCGAAGCTCGACACCGTGAATCATTCCCTTGTCTACCTCAACCCGGCCGACGGCTCCGTTAACATAATCCGTGAAGTGCCCGAGACTGGCGCCCGGCTCTACGGACGATTTGTCTTGTTGCGCGAACCGCTGAAGGACCTGAAGAAGGCGGACGACAAAACCGACAAAAACGAAAAGAAGGCAGAGACTGAACCGCCGCCCGCGATTAGCAGGGCGGGTGAGACTTCACTTAACAGCAATGTACGAATGACGTTGCGTGACGTGGTGAAGGACACTGTAGTTTGGACTCGCGACTTTGCCGGTACTGCTCCACATTACTATTTCGATCAGTTCTCGGGACGCTTGATCTTTTATTGGACACTCGGAAGCGCTGCGGGAAAGGATCGCCTCAAGGACGATCCGAGTCTTGCGGCGCGTGCCCAGAAGATGGGAAACAAGGACGACGACTATCTGCTCGAGGTTGTTGATGCGTTTGCAACCAAAACGATCGGCAACGTTCTTCTCGAAACGGGAAAAGGATCGTTCGACATTAGTGCTGCATATTCAGAGGGGAATTGGCTGTTGCTTCACGATTCCAACAATCGCATTCTCGTGATCACCATAAACGATGGTGAGATTCAGAACAGATTCTTTGGCAGCACTACCGCAATCAATCCGACTCGAGGTCAGATTGCGGTTGAGAACTATCCGGGCGAACTGACGATGTACAACCTTGGAACGGGCGAGCGAGATGCGCGACTCGTTTTGGGAAGCTCGATAGCGTTTCTGCGGTTTAGCCTGGATGGAAAGAGATTATTTGTTCTGACGGATCAGCAGATTGCTTATGCGTTTGATGTCGAGAAGTTGGAAGTGAAAGCTGGAACTACACTAGAGGAATGAATTCTATCCGATGTGCTTTAGCTTGTCGGATGAGATCTGCATAGCCTAAATACTTTCGCGACAAGCTAAAGCATATCGCACATCGTCTAAACCGCTTCGTCGATCTCCTTCACCGCTCGAAGTCCTGATGACAGTGCTCCCTGCATCCAGGAGGACCACTGTGAAAGGTGTTCACCTGCAAAATGAATGCGGCTCCCCTCAACCGATGTCGCTTCGTTGAACTCTCTGGAGCCAACAAAACACCAGGCACCTCGTGCCCACTGATCCTCCATCCAGCACTTCGATGTTCCGCCCTCAAAATTTTCGCGCAGACCTGGAAACATTTCGTCGAGCTGCGTGAGTGTTGCAGGTACTCGTTCGCTCTCTTTCAGAATTGAAATTCGCTCCGCCTCACCCGGCCTGGCATAAGTCATCAGTATTCCGCGTGGCCCCGGTTGATTCCATGTCGGCTGCCAGATCTCAACCGCACCTTTGGTAAAGGCAAAGCCGCTGAGCCCTTTGCTTTCCCAGAAACGATTTCGACTTTGCACATAAACCCGCGAGACGGCGGCGTAACGCACACGGTTGATGACATCAACCTTTGGTTCACTTAAGCCCTTCAGTTCAATATCGCGCAACACCGAAAACGGAATGGTGCAAAGAATACGATCCGCAGAGATCGTTTGTGGAGTTCCACCATGCAGAAAAGTTACTCGAGCCGACTTCGCATCTTGTTCGATCTTCACCACCGGAGAACCGTACTGAATCTTACTTGCAAGGCGTTGAGCGAACGCTTTCGGCAACATATCGCTGCCGCCTCTTATCTTGTGCCAACGCGAAGGACTGCCGCCCATTTCGTCACCAAAGTTTTGACCGAGCGCTTCGGTAAATCCCTCCGGAGGAACTTCTCGCCGTCCACCTCCATCGAACCTTAACGTCGAGAGTCGATTCGGATACATAGGGTCAAGAGGAACTTCGAAGAGTTTGACGTACTTAAGTGTCAAATCATGATTGTCGGGTATGCGCGCAGCCCCGGCCTCGGCGTACAGTCCGTCTGAAAAAGGTTCGCGCAGTGTATGAACACGACCACCCGGACGCATTTGCGCTTCGAGGATTGTTACGTCATGGCCTAGTTGCGACAGTTCATAACCGGCGACGAGGCCTGCCATTCCAGCGCCAAGAATGACAACCTTTTTGGCGGGACCTCTTGTAAATATCGTTGCGGCGGTCGTGAC
>DATEXA010000106.1:0-2121 GCA_035257465.1 Pyrinomonadaceae bacterium
CCGGAGCCACAGGCTACATCGAGAAACTTAGTCCCGGGTTGTAAATTCAACCGTTCGACAAACTGCTCCGCGCCACGTGTATAAGCTTTGGCAATCTCGTGAAAGTCGCCGGCGGTCCAAGTCGCTCGTAGCTTGGTTTTCAAGGTCTCGAGTTCAGGGGTCATAGTCGTCCCTTTCTTTATTCTTGATCTTTCTCAATCAATGAACTACTTCAGCAAGCTCGATAAGATTGCCCCAAGGATCGCAAAAGAACGCGAGGCGGCGACTTATCTCTGGAAGATCAAATGCTTCCTTCACAATCTTCACAGCACGCCTCTTAACCTCGGCAAGAGTCTCATCGACACTCTCGACCATAAAACAAAGATGATGATAACCAGCGAGCTCCAGACTGTTCTCGAGGTCTGTGTAGGGACGCTCAGGTATAGGTGTTCCCCCACCAATTAGTTCAACGAAGAAAGTGTCGTCAGTTGGCGGAGCAACGTAAGCAAGTTGAAGCTCGCCAAAGGTCCACTCGTGCACTGGTCTGAAATCAAGTTTCTCAACCCACCAACGCCTCGCTTCATTCAGATCGGGAACCCGCAAAGCCACGTGATTTCCAGTCATGGAAGCAAACGGGCTTGAGAAATTAGTTTTCGGAAGTAGTGTGAGTGCCATTGTGGTTCCTGTTTTCAATACTCGGCAAAGGCATCGTCAGGATAGCAATACAACCAACGTTCACCCCGTTCTGCAGATGCAATCACTGGATGACCACTTGAATGAGCGTGCTTGGAAGCGTGTTGATTAGGTGAACTGTCACAACAGAGTGTTGCATTGCATTCCTGACAGGTTCGGAGATGTACCCACTGAGCTCCGATCTTCACGCACTCTTCGCAAACTCTTTTGTGCGGTTGTTTGATATCACTAATTGCTTCGATATGAGTGCAAGTCTCTTCGTCCATCGATCTTCCCTTTCTGCCGGATGACAGAATACCGATTTGCATCCGATTCAACAAAAGCGGATCGCAGGTGTGCGGTCATCTGACGGCACGCTATAAAAATAAAGGCCTTGTACGAACGCGGAGCCGGGCACCGCATTTCAGGGAGATCGATGAAAGGGAACGTAAAAAGCCATCAGGCTTTGAGCGTACTCAACCTAAAATCGAGACCACCAAACCTCATCGAATCCCACCGACTCCAGTCGGTGGATGGTTTATACCTAGCCTACAAGGAACCGATCTATTTGATGAGATTTCAGGGAGTGCAACTGCGATCGCGGACTGGATATGAACGAATCCACTAACCGCGGTTGGTGGGATTTGATGGCTAAAGTGGCGCCCTTTTGTCTAGGTTGGGTCTGAATAATCCACCAACTGCGGTTGGTGGGATTTGTTCAACGAGGATCTTGGAGTTTCGTCGCGTCCCGTGTCTCACGACGATCCCGACCATGTAACCACGCAGCTTCACAAGGACCTCGCCACTACTCCCGACTACGAGCCCAGCGGTGACTTGCATGCGTGACTCAAGGTGTTCGAAGTTCCAAGTTGCACCTACCTTACCTGCACTTACCTTCCAACCTGCACTCACTTGATTACCGACTGACAACAGACCATCACCTTCGTTAGCAGAGATGTCTGCCACTTGAAGACTCGTTGTGTCGTGGCAATGTGAATTGATCTGCAGGATTGCCAGATCGGACCGTGGATCAGTGGCGAAGATATCCTTTACTAAAGCAGTTTCGCCGGTGAAAGACTTGATGCGAATTTCCCTGGCGGAGGTAATGGTGTGATGGTTCGTAACAATCCGATCACTCGCGATAAAGAATCCACTTCCCTGCTGTAAAGGCTGTTGGTATTCGTCGTAAGTAGTGACAACGACGACAGCATGCTTCACCTGCATTACGAGTTCCTGAGGGGATGTTTGTGCAAACGCTGAGAAGCTACTAATTAAGAGGAGAGACAACCCAACGACGCTCTTTTGCAGCAAGGCTTTCGGCACACCGCTCCTACCAACGACCTATTTGAAGCCGCTCCTGGTTGAATTTGGTTCTTGAGATCTAAGGAAACGGCGATTGGCGTTGAGTTTCCCGATATTGGTCGGGGAATCGCTGGCGGGGGACTCATCGACGAAATGTCGACCACGTCC
>DATEXA010000107.1:0-12353 GCA_035257465.1 Pyrinomonadaceae bacterium
TATGTAATCAACATTACCGCCGAGGCGCAGAGTGCGCAGAGGTGACGCAGAGAAAGACAACAGTTCCGGTCACTTATGATGATGCAAAAACCTAATCAGAGAAGTTTAAGAACAGTCACGGTCGGAGCGATCGTTGTCGTCATCTTCTCCTCGCTCACGACTTTTGCGCTTCGTCGCGAACGTCTGATCGATGCCTGGCGTCCTACCAACTACAACGTTTCGATCACGCTCAACGATTCCCTGACCGAGATCACACAGGCACAAACCGACATTGATATCGTCGCGCTGAAACCGGTGCGACTTATTGATCTCGATTTCGGCGAACTTAAGACTGACACCGTGACCTTGAGCGGTAAGCCGGTTCCCTTCCTCCATCAGAATGGAAAGCTTCAGATCACCCTGCCTACGACATTCGCGCCCAAAACTAACCTGCAGATCTCGGTTACGTATCATGGTAAACCAAAAGATGGTTTGATTCTGTCGAAGGATAAGGATGGAAAGCCCACAGTTGTCGGCGACAACTGGCCCGACCGCGTTCATCACTGGATTCCCTGCTTCGATCATCCATCGGCAAAAGCGACTATTACATTTAACGTCTCGGCGCCGAGTCGCGATATCGTCGTTGCAAATGGACGTCTCACCAAAGTTGAAACGAATGACTCTGGCAGAAAAACGTGGACTTATTCGGAAAGTGCTCCGATTCCTCCGTATTGCATGATCATAGGTGTCGGAGAATTCGCGCGCATTGATGCACCACAGTCGCCCGTGTCTCCTTTGTCGTTCTACGTTCCCCAGTCAGATGCTGCTTATGCACCAAAGGGCTTTAGCTCAGCCGAGTCAGCCTTGCAGATGTTCAACGAAAAAGTCGGCCCGTACCCTTACGAAAAGCTCGCATTGATTATTGGAGCGACGCAGTTTGGCGGGATGGAGAACTCAAGCGCGATCGTTTTCCCCAGCTCTTTCTTCAATCCAAATCCAAATCAAGCAGTCAGCAAAGTGTTTAATATTCGCACCGGCATTGAAGACGTAGTCGCTCACGAAATCGCGCATCAGTGGTTTGGAGATTCAGTCACCGAGTCAACGTGGGCTGACTTATGGCTCAGCGAAGGGTTCGCAACTTATTTCTCAGGCCTCTTTATTGAAAAGCACGAAGGTGAGGAAGCATTTCAGCGATATCTAAAAGGCGCTGCCGATACTGCATTCGGTTACGAACAGAAAAATCGCATACCCATTCACGATCGAGACACACAGGATCTTTTCAAACTACTCAATGGCAACAACTATCAAAAGGGCGCCTGGGTCCTGCATATGCTTCGATCCAGGCTAGGTGACGAGGCGTTCTTTCAAGGAATCAGAAGCTACTATCAACAGCATAAGAACTCCATCGCTAGTAGTGACGATCTGCGTCTCGCGCTAGAGAAGGCTTCCGGAAAAGATCTTCAGACATTCTTTACAAGGTGGGTTTACGACAGTGGTCATCCTCAATACGATGTTCAATGGAGTTGGCAAGCTAATTCAAAGCGACTGAGCGTCGTGATTACACAGAAACAACCTGGTGCAGTTTTCCTCGATGAAATTCCACTGGCTGTGGCTACGGAAAATGGCACGCGCAGCTTCAAGCTGCGACCTCAAACAAAAAAAGCTACCGAAACGTTTCGAATGGATGAACAGCCGACGAGTGTTTTAATTGATCCAAATAACACACTCTTGAAGGAAGTGACCGTTTCAGGAAGTCAGTATCACCCGTGATAGCGTGGGTGGGTAGATACTGACTTAGCGAGGCTTAATAGACACCTGTAATTCAACTCTTCGTTCTTCATCTATCGCCGGCGAAATCTCTTTGTTGTCCTTCGTGTGTTTCGTTTTCCCAAGCCTCTGCGATTGGTCTGCACCTTTCAGAATATCTGCATCCCGACTACTTAACGGGTTACTTTCAAACCAACTCTCCGCCGGCTCGCTGCCGATCGTAAGACCCTTTGCAATTACAATTTCAATCGGAACACTGTCAGGTAGCTCGCCCCAGTAAGAAATCGGAAAGCGTCTCAGGCGAATGTCGGCATGCGCCGGCAACAACAGCGCATGAAATCCACCAGTACCAAGAAAGCGACCTAGAGTCACACGCCCGTTACTGCGTAGAAGGAAAGCCTCCAAAGCGTCGACGCCACCCTTGCGACCAATGGGTTCGTGACCAGATCCAATGTTGCTCGGCAGCAGGAACCATCGGGATGACCCACTATCATTACGAAGTCGAACATCGAACGTCAGGTACGCCAGTGGTGGTCTACCGAGACGTAAGTCAACGAACTTAACCTCTGCCGGTGACATGACGACACTTCCCTGCATGTCTCGAAGGTCCGACACTTCCGACTTCATCAACGAGATCGATTTCAGTGTTCGAGATTGATAATCGTCGGGACCGCGGAGACGTGCAATTCCGGGCGAGGTTGAATCCTGGGCCACTGCAAGGTTGTTGAATACAACGAGGAACGTAAAGAAAAGCAAGAAGGGTTTCATGGGCCGTCATTATACGTTAGTCCCAAGAAACTCGTGACGAGAAATGTCCGATAAGCTTTAGCTTGTCGGCAGTAGTTTAGAAAGTCCTAACGTTTGCGCGACAAGCTAAAGCATATCGGACGCGGCTTCATGGTCCGAAGCGATGCCGGTATTCATCGGAGGAAATAAACGCCTTCACCATTTCAGCGTTGATATAGTTGCCGTTGAATTGATTCAACTTGTCCAGCCAAAATTCGTAGCCACTGAAATCTGCATCTGGTGCTTCATTCCTATTGCGACGGAGATACCCAAAGTACTGCATCAAAACAAATGCTTTATTGAACTCGGCATTCCTCAGGTCGCTATCCTCAGCAACTCCACGTAGCACCTGCGCACGTTTCACAAAGTCAGCTGGCGTTGCTCCGAGAATTCCTACAAGGTTGGCGCTCTCCGGCACCGACAACACATTTCCAGCGTTCTGGTTTAGCTTGTCGACAAACTCTTGACCAGACATTGAGTCAGGAAAGGCGGCACGAAACTCGGGTCGCTGGACAAACGCCAGTGAGAACGCTTGCTTGTTCGCCTCGAGTTGTGCCTGCCAGTCGCCTACGTTTACTTCGAAGCCCTTGCCGATCTTTTGTGTATCGCGAATAAAGTCCGAAAAGACAACCGCAACCGGAGCGCCTGGAAGATTGTTGAAGGCACTCTTGTAAATGCGATACACGAGATAACCGGTCTCCTGAAACTCAATCGACACAAAAAACGCTGCCGAGACGTTGTTACGTTTTACTTCTACGCATTGTGGATCCGAACCACACATATCGATTTCGTGCTTCCAGAAATCGAAGCCTGCGGTATCAGGTTCGCGATTCAGAAAATCGAGGTAGTGCTGTCTGACGAAGAAGCTCGTGCTATCAAGCGGATTAGGACCATTAGCGCCGTCGTTATCGATGATCGTGAGCGTCGCGATCGCCGGGGAACCAAGTGCTGCTCCCGTAACATTCAGCAGCGAGATTTTGAACGTCTCGCCTGCCGCGCCTTCAGCAAAGGAGTCGTCCACAATCGGCACCGAGATCGGTTTTGAAGTTTCTCCTGGGGCGAATGTCAATGTGCCCGTCGTGGTCAAGTAATCGCAGCGCGCACTCGCGAGGTTATTCACGACATTGCACGCAGTCGTTGACGCGATATCGCTGGTCGCATAATCCACAGTCGCTGTGCCTGACGTATCACCCGTTCGCACAACATTAATTACTATTCCTCCAGCTCCTTCAGATGCGCTCGCGCTCGTGGTTGCGAAACTAAGCGCGGGACCAACGATTTGCCCAACCTGACCAGCGCTCGCGCTAAAAAGTGTATCGGATGCATAGACTGCCTCAATGCGGTGGAAACCAAGCGACAGACTCGATGTTGTAAAAGTCGCAACCCCGCTGCTGTTCAAGGGGACCTGTGAAAGTACCGTTTCACCTTCAAGGAAAGTGAGCATACCGGTCGGAGTTCCGAGACCTCCAGTCGTTCCGGTCACAGTTGCTGTAAACGTCACATTTTGACCGGGCACCGATTGAGGTACCGATGCAGTGACACTAACGTTGGTACCACTCGGGTGGATCTTTTGAACCATCGTCACAGACGACGTCGTGTGACTAGCATCGCCGTTGTAAGTGGCTGTAATGAAGTGGTTCCCAAAATTAGTGGCACTCGCAACGAGTGTTGACGTTGTAATTACTGCCTGACCGTTGGCATCGATTGGAACATTGCTGGCGAGCGTGGTCGTTACTGACGATAGGCCGTTGTAGCTAAGATCAGTAAAGGTCACAGTGCCTGTTGGGTTGGGTGCGCTCCCGGTCACGGTTGCAGTGAAAGTTACCGGTTCGCCAACTACTGTGCGGCGTAAGTCCGGTGATGAGGAAGTGAGCGCGACAGCGATTCCAGCCTTCGTACCAACTGCAAAGAAGCTACCGCCATTGAGCGTATACAGAGTTCCGTCTGGACCAATCACCGTGGGAACGTACGGCTGCGTAAGACCAGGCGAAAGTGCAACCGCTTGATCGAGCGAGTTAGTTGCTAGATTCCAACGATAGATGTGCCCGTCCTCGCTATCAAAAAAGACGCTGTTGGTTGCCGGGTTTACTGCCGGAGCATTAATGCAAAACTCCTGAACTGCGAATGGAAAAGTGGGCCCGGCATCATCAGGAGTTGGGGCGATGATGGTCAGGACTTCACGCATCTCAACCAATCCGTTCGCAGTTGAATGTGGATCAATCTGCGTGCTGTTTGGATCGAGGATCGCAACCCGATTCACTCCGCTACCATCCTGAAACGCATAGTCGTTGTACTTGGAGAACAACAGATAAGATGAACTGCCCTTGTAAGAGGGAACCATAGTCGAAGGCACGATGCCCGGAGTGTAATCCCACCCAAAGGCTCCAGGTATTTTTGTAATCGACAAGTCAGAACTGAAGCGAAGCAGGAATCCACGGGACCCGTTTCCGGAATTGCCGAAGACTCCAAAGTAAACATCACCGTCCGGAGGCACTACAGGTGTCGATGTTGAGTCATCAGTAATGCGCGCGCCGCTTCCATTGCGAGGGTCCTTTAGAAACACCGTGTGTTTGGTTGTTAGAGTCGTCGAATTCAGTTCTACGAGATAGCAGTAGAAGGCATTGCTCGATGACTTAACAGGAAAGTAGATCGAGGTTTCGTCGTAGCTAAGTGCGGGTCCGGCGTTATGGCTGTCTCGATCTATGAGAGGGTCGTTAGCTGCGGTGCTAACGAAAACAAACGAACCGGTACCGGCCGGATTAATCCTGGCAAGCCCACTCTGCGTTGAACTCAAAGGCGCCGGAGCCGCTCCCTGCACACGAAAACCAAAAAAGATGTTGCCTCCTGAGTCAGCAGTGATGGGAGTGTTTACGAAAATTGTATTGTTGAAAGCAGTGGAATTTGCGTTGTAGGCAGAAAGAGTCGTGTAGAACACTTCGCGAACAGGAGTGGTGGGCGAATTCGAATCGATGTTATCGATATGCCACATCGTGCCTCCTGCGCCTGCAAAATAGAGACGTGTCCCAACAATGCACATGTTGTAAGGCAAAAGCCAGTTGTGACTCGGCATGATGTAGTCAGTTCCTACAGTGTATTTGAAGGTTCCGGTCGCACCGTCGAACGCATCAACACGAAAACCATCGTTGGAGGTTTTCACAGGAACTAAAACTGTATTGTTAACCGAAATCACAGGAGATCCGTAGTGAGCGAGTGCGCCTGTATTGTTGAGATCGATGTCCGTCTGCCACTTCAAGACGTTCAACGGTTGAACTGCCGGTGTGAAGATTCCCGTATGCTGGGCGTTTCCACCGAATGTTGTTTGGGCCAATAGTTGTTCAGGTGTGAGTGTTAACCAGCAGAAGATAAAGAGCGGAAAGTAAAGTTGCCAACTGATGCGCTTAAACTGGTTCATCCAGGAATTCCTCGTTCCCTCCCGTGTGGTCGCGACAGAGTAGCACGGCCTCTGTTACGGGCCGAATCGTTGCCTGTATTCCAACGAGGAGATAAACGCCCTCACCATCTCGGCATCGATGTAGTTACCGCTAAACGAATTGAGTTTGTTGAGCCAGAAGTTGTAACCAGTGAAGTCGACGTCAGGCAGATCGTTTGGATTGCGTCGTAAGTATCCGAAGTACTGCATCAATACAAACGCCCGGTTGAGTTCCGCACTCTTTAGGTCTGAATCATCAGCAACCGAGCGCAGCACCTGAGCGCGCTTTGCCACATCAGTAGGCGCGGTTGCCAACAACGACACCAGATCTGTTTTCTCCGCCGGCGACAAAACAAGTCCCGCGTTTGTATCGAGCTTATACACGAATTGCTCAGCACTCATCGAGTTTGGAAAGGCTGTCAGAAAATCAGATCGTTGCACAAACGAGAGAGCATATGCCTGCTTGTTAGCTTCAAGTTGCGACTGCCAGTTTCCGATTCCGACCTGCACACCCTTTCCGAGTTGTTGAGTCTCTTTAATAAAATCGGCAAACGTAATTGGCACCGGCGAGCCCGCCAGGTTTCCGAAGCTCGACTTGTGCACCCGGTAAGCCAGGTAACCTGTTTCCTGAAACTCGATCGACAGGAAGAATGCCGCAGAGACGTTAATACGCTTCACTTCGGTGCACTGTGTGTTTGAACCACAACTGTTGATTTCGTTAGTCCAGAAAGCAAAACCAGGCGGGTCAGGCTCGCGATTCAGAAAATCGATGTAGTGCTGGCGAACAAAGAAGTCCGTTATGTCTGTCGGGTTAACGCCGGGGGTGTTGTCGTTGTCATTGATTGTTATTTGGCTATTGAAAGGCGAACCAAGGGTCGCGCCCACACAGTTCGTTAACGTCAAGTTGAAGTTTTCGGGGCCCTCAACAAATGCATCATCGGTAATTGGGATCGAAATGGTCTTGGAGGTTTCTCCCGGCGAAAAAGTCAGAGTCCCTAAGGTCGCGAGATAGTCACAGCGTGACGAAGCTGCACCCGTCATACTTCCACACGGGGTCGTACCGGCGGTATCACTCGTCGCGTAGTCAACCGTTGTGATACCTGCTGTGTTGCCGAGTCTTGTGACAATTAGCGAGACACTTCCCTCGCCTTCGTTCACGACATACTTGGTAGCGCTTGTCTGAATGCTGCTCGCTATGGGTGAGTTCGAAAACTGTCCGCGAATCTCACCGTTGATGAAGTTGTTCGTGTGCACGTTGACGTACCAGAGACCGTTCTTCAAGTCAGTCGCCTGACCCGGCGAAAGCGCAATTGCGAAGTCGTTGACCTGGCCATTCGGCAGTGGGAACAGAATCGCACCCGGCACTCCCACAGCCGCAGGCCCGTGAATGTGCGCGGCAGTTTGTGCGCTTGAAAGGCCCGAGAAGTTTAGAGAAACCCGTGCTGTAGTTTCATCAGGACTCAATAAGAGCGTAGCGGTCCCGGTCGCAGTTGAGTTTGTTGAGGGAGTTTCCTGTGAGCCGTTCAGTGTTGCCGTGAATAGCAAGCTCGGTTTGGATTTGATTTCGTAAACTGCACCGTTCGAAAGCGAAACCACAAAGACATTTCCGTTTGGGCCAGTTTCGATATCGGTTGCGACACCAAAGTCGCGGCCAATCACTAAACTCTCACTCTCAGTCTGGTCAAACTTATCTACGTTGTCAGCTACTCGATCCTCAAGCCGCGGATCGCTAAACGAGAAGTGCTGTCTGTTGGCCGTGAATCGAAAACGAAACAGAAAACCATTCAAAAGCGTGGTACGCGAGGCGCCAACGAGAAGGTCGCCTTCAAACTGCGGACCCAACCCTCGGCCCTTTATGAACCCGATCCCGGCAGGTGCGATCGCATACTTCCAGCTGAATTCCGGATCGACGTATTGCGCACCAGGCAACATGAACATTCGCGCGAGCGCCTGTTGTGGAGTGTCAGCGATATTACTGGGCGGCCAACGGAGCTGTTGTAGGTTGCCAGGACCGTAGGTGCTTTCGATTGATTTGAACTGATCGATTCGTGACACTGGACCGATTACCTGAATCCAGCCGCCATTGAACCCGGGAACGACTCGATTCATTTCATCAAACGCATCGTCACCATTCTCCTGTGTCCACAGGTTTCCGCTCAGAGGATCGACAGCCATACCAAAACCGTTTCGCACACCGTAAGCAAAGAGTTTCTTCACGTTGGTTGCGGCTTCACCACTGAGACCCGTATTCGCGGTAAAGAATGGATTGTCGGATGGAGTTGAACCGTCGTCATTCAATCGCAGGATGAAGCCCGTCAAGTGTGCATTGTCTGGTTCTGGCCCTCCGAACTGATCGTCAGGTACTGGGCCGCCACTCGTAATGTTTTGCAGCAACCCTCGACGACCGTTGTCGCCCATCAGTATGAAGAGCTTGCCATCTGGACCGAATCGCAAAACACCACCGTTGTGATTTGCACGCGAAGGTTGTCCAGCATCCTGCTGTAGCGCTCGGAGCTTAATGAGATTGCGATCGAAAGCGAGCGCGTTGCCATTCCATGTATACCTATCGACACGATTCCCGAGTAGAGGAACATCGTCCGGATTGGCACTATCAACGCCCGACGCGCTCTCAGTCCAGTAGAGGTAGACAAAGCCGTTCTGTGCAAACTGCGGATGTAGAGCGATCCCTAAGAGTCCACGTTCGGAGGAACTGTTAACTGCCAGGTCCAGCACTGTACTTTGCAAAACCCCATTAACGATGCGTTGCACTTTGCCCGTGGTCTTCTCGAGTACAAAAAAATCGTTCGCACCAATGAAAGCCATGCTTGTCGGCTGATTCAATCCGGTGATCACTAACGTCACTGTGAGGTTCGGATCCAACATGGTCGGTGAAATTGCCGCCGGCTGAATTGGCGTGGTTGCAGTTGCTGAGTTGTTGGTGGAATCGAAATCAGTCTCCGTGGCTGTAACACTCGCGGTGTTAACAAGCTGACCCTGTGTCGATGGAGTAACGACGATAGTGACGATTGCGTTCGAGAATGCCGTGAGAGTTCCGAATGAACAATTGACTGGACCGTTCCCAACGCAATTACCTTGAGTTGAGGTCGCTGATCCGAAAGTAACACCAGCCGGAAGACTATCCGTCATTGTTACGTTCGTTGCGTTTGCAGGTCCAGAGTTCGTTACAACAATTCGATAAGACAATCCAACTCCAACTTGTCCGGGGTTCGGGGAAGCTGTCTTCGACACTGCCAGATCAATGCTGGTTGGACTAACGACCTGAAGCGTCGCCTGCGTCGAATGCATCGTTGCACCCGACTGAGCATTGATCGTGAACTGCTGACTACCAAGCGGCGTATTCGCGGCCGTAGTCAAAGCCAACGTAGAGGTCTTTGAGGTCGCATCTGTAATCACAACAGGTCCAGGAGTGAACATTGACGACGCACCAGTCGGTAAGCCAGTTGCGCCAAGGATAACCGAGCCAGTAAACCCAGCGAGAGGTGTCACCGTTACGGTGTATTGCGCAACGCCTGTCGGAACCGCAGTGCGAGAGGATGGAGTGACACCAATGACGAAGTCCGGAGTTGTTGATACGGGCGCGGCAGCGACAAAAGTTTTATAGATGTAGTCACCCGAAGTATTGCCATCGTTATTTGCCTGGTTGCCTGCTGCATAAAAGGTGACTGGTCCGATGTCGGTTGAGGGCGCAGTCCAATTGAAAGTCCAGCTGGCGCCATTGTGTTGGCCAACAAACGTGCCCGCGGAAGTGTGCTCGATGTACTGACGAGCGCCACCTGGACCTGCGTTGTTCAATACTTGCGTGAATCCATCGAGGGTTTGGAGGTCACCTGCCTTCTCGTCTGAAGTATCGAGCACAGTCAACTCGAAACCCCAGCGAATTCTTGTTTGATCGACATTCGAATGGGTGACGGTGATCGGGTAGGTTTGCCCCGGCACATATGTGCTGGGCGCGCTAATCGAAATGTGTCCCGTGCCGGCGTCGGCTGGAACGTGGCACTCAGCACAAGCTTCCGGTTCCTCGCGTGGGGCACCTGTGTAGCCGGGAGGAGGACCAGCTGAGAATGCGTGGACCGGTACAGTAGTCTTTTGGTTTGACAGGAAAAAGCCGAGAGCTGCTGCCAACAGTGCTGGCAGGACCAACAGTCGGGTTCTCTCAAACTTCAGGCGCCGCACTTTGTGAGTCATTCGTTAGAACCGGACATTTTGAAAAATAGCCTAGCGAAAGCTCGCTAGGCTATTAATAGTCAAACGATGGTATCCATCCTCAACTATGGAGCCATGAAACCTAAATTCGAGCTTGGGAACCGTCCTATGAGCGGAAACACTGCCGCCAAGTCAGCTTGCGACAAACCATACCATGTCGCCAGTGTGGCCGCGTATTGTTCAACTGATGTGGTTGGAATCCAACGACCTCGCGGAGACGTTCCACTGTCTGTGTCGTTTGGTCCACCGAGAGCGAGTGTAGGATAGGAGCCGTAGAGGGTGTGACCCAACACACTGCCACCAACTATGAGCTGGTGGTTGCCCCATCCATGATCGCTGCCCACTGCAGTACCCGTACCTGAAGGCTGAAGCGTTCTTCCGAAATCAGACATGGTGAAAGTGGTGACTTTGTCTTGAACACCAAGTTCAACAGTTGCGGCAAAGAACGCATTGATCGCAGCGCTCACCTGACTAAGGAGTGAAATTTGGCCCGCGAGTTCTCCGGAGTGAGTATCGAAGCCCCCAATCTGAGTAAAGAAGATTTGCCGCTTCATGTTGATTCCAGCCATCGGATCCGTACAAGCCTTGATCAGAAGTGCAACCTGCTTGAGTTGACGACCGATCCCGGTATTAGGGAAGGCTGTCAACAGTGTTGGACTCACACTGCTGAGCGCCGCATCCGTCTGTAGCGAACTCGATCGGGTGTCGCTCGAAGCCTTGATAAGCTTGAAGTTGTTATCGAGAGTGCGAAGTTCGTTGAAAGATGCCAGTCTGGAGTTGATCTCTGCAGTCGTGGCACCAGGCGCGTTATTTAGGATCAACACATTCGCCAGCGAGGTATTTGAATCTGCCACTGCCAACTGTCTCGTATCAACGCCGGTAAGGAAGAGATTGACGCCAGCAATAGAAACATTACTCGGAAAAGTTGCACCACCATTCAAGCCGGACGTCTTGTCTGCTAGTTTACCGCCCCAGCCAGTCTGGCTAACTGTGTTCGCGATTGCTGTCTGAAAGAGTCCTACCTGGTCCGAGTGAGAAAACAGTTGCAGAGGCTTTTTGCCGCTACCGTTCTGATAGGTCGTTTTCGTTAGTGGCTCAACCAGCGGTCCGTTGTTACACAGGACTGCCGCTCTGCCGGCATTGAATAACGACTGCATCTCAGGCATGTTCGGGTGAAAGCCAAAAGAACCGCCGCTCGCGGGAGCTACTGGTAAAAAGCTCGCTTGAGGAAGCGTCAGATCAACTCCCCTTGATGAAGCGTACGACGCATATTGGTTTAGATCGACGAACATGTTGTTGCCGTCGTTTCCACCATTAAGAAAGACGCAGACTAGAGCTCGGTAATCTGAAGCTGCCTGAGGCGTCATTGCATGGATGGCTTTAAAGGTATCGAGGCTGGACGCCATCGCCAGGCCGCCTAGCGCGCACGCGCTTGTTCGTAAGAAGTCTCTGCGTGATTTTGCCATTGTCGTTATCTCTGAATGTCGAATTGCGAAGAAGTTGCCACCAGGTATACGGCCACACGCGCTCGCTTTTGATTGCGAGTCGCAATGGTGGCGTCGTTTATCGCGTTCATCGCCGTGATAATCGAAGTCCGCATCTGAGCCGACATCGTTCCATGTAAAAGAAGTGCATTGAGAGCGTCGGCGATATCACCAGGATTTGCCGCTAGCGCCTCCAGGTTCGAAGTATCAATCGAGGTACCTCGAGGCCGATCCGGGCTAGCTGCAGTTGGAGTGACATTGGACGTCACGCCCGAATAGACAAGCGTATTGATGTCGTTAGCACGACGAAGCGTGGTTGAAGTTGAAAGAATGCCGAACGCCGGACCCGAAATCTTCGTGCCAGGGACTTCATATCCTGGTTGGTAGTAACTAAAGACCGTAGGCGGTAGGAAGATTGGCTGGTCCAAAGTTCCGGTAAAGTCGGTAGAAGATCTATTCCCCAGAACGCCGTCGCTAGTGGAAGTCTTATCAAACGATTTTGCGTTTAAGGCCCTGAGGAAACCGTTAATGTACTGAGCCGGCTCGCGCAGTTTTCCATAGTTAGGATCGGTCTTAACGTCTCCGCGTGCTTCAGGATCCAGCAGGATCGCCTGGATTACGGCCTTCATGTTTCCGCGAGCGCTGGTACAGCCGGCGAGTGGGTAGAGCCCGCTACAGTCGTT
>DATEXA010000108.1:0-2979 GCA_035257465.1 Pyrinomonadaceae bacterium
CCGCGCGAGCCGAGGGACTTCGGTTTGGTTTTTATTACTCCTTGATGGATTGGCATCATCCCGATGGTGCGCGTTCTTTGAAAGACGAGTCTGCGCGGCGCCGGTTCGTCGATTACATTCATGGACAGGTCCAGGAGTTGATGACGAACTACGGTAAGGTCGACGTTCTTTGGTACGACGTTGCCTGGCCGCTGGACGCAAAGGGTTGGGAATCTGTTGAAATGAATACGATGGTGAGAAAACTACAACCCGACATCATCATCAACAATCGCTCGAAGATTCCAGAAGACTTCGATACCCCCGAGCAGAGGATCGAAGCATCAGCAAATCGACCATGGGAGTCGTGCATGACTCTGAATGACAGTTGGGGTTATCACATCGCCGATCGAAATTGGAAATCTCCTACGACCGTGATTCGAAACCTGATCACTTGTGCGCGTGATGGCGGCAATTACCTGCTCAACATTGGCCCAACTGAAGATGGTTCAATTCCGCCGGAGTCGGTTCAAATCCTATCCACCGTCGGTGACTGGATGAGTAAACATGGTGAGACGATCTATCAGTCCGACAACTGCCAGCCTCGCCGGGGAAACTACGTCAGCTTTACGCGCAAGGGAAACACCTTGTATGCGCATGTGCATTACTGGCCGGGAGAAACGGTGGTGTTAGCGAATTTCCTGAACAAGGTTTCCTCCGTGAAGATGCACGGCAGTAACACGCCTGTGAAGTATGAACAGGATGATTACCGAGTTCGCTTGCTTGGCTTGCCGACGAAAGCGCCAGAGTTAGTAACGACATTCCAACTCGAATGCGATGGCGAGCCGCGTCAGAATCATGAATTGAAGAGGGCAGAGAAACCAAGAGAGACGAAGTACTGAATGCAGTAGTCTTTGGTCTTTGGTCTTTAATGTTGAAGCGAAAGATATAAAAGGCCCAAGACCGAAGACCCAAGACCAAAAACGAGATCACAGGATGAACACAGGCCTCGTCGATTCCCACCAACACTTCTGGCAGGTCGGTCGTTTCGACTATCCATGGATGAGTCCATCGGTGGAGGTGCTTTATCAAGATTATCTGCCGTCGCAGCTCGAGCCGATACTTCAAGAGAATGGCGTTAGCAGGACTGTGTTAGTTCAAGCCAGTAATAGCGTCGATGAGTCGCACTGGATGTTGGCTCTTGCCGGTGCCAATCAATTTATTGCTGGCGTCGTTGGCTGGGTGGATCTAATTAGCCCGCGAGTTGATGAGCAATTGGTGGAATTGACCGCCCACCCGAAATTCAAAGGTGTCAGACATCTTGTTGAAAGCGAACCGAAGGACGACTGGTTGGTGCAGCCGGAGGTACTACGAGGTTTGAATCGACTGTCTGCTCACAGACTTTCCTACGACCTACTTGTCCACACGCGACATTTGAAACATGTCCCCGAAGTCGCGGACCGCTGTCCTGAGCTGGCGCTGGTAATCGATCACATGGCCAAACCACCGATTGCGAGTGCAGAGATCAAAACGTGGTGTAAGGCGTTGAAGCCAGTCGCAGATTACAAGAACGTACACTGCAAATTGTCGGGCCTTGTTACTGAGGCTAGCCGGAGTTCCTGGCAAACAGATGATCTTAGGCCATATGTCGAAAGTGCTCTTGACTTGTTTGGTCCGAAGCGAATGATGTTTGGAAGTGATTATCCAGTGTGTTTGTTGGCGTCTTCTTATCAACGCGTGTTGCAGTCGTTTCAGGAAATTCTGCATGACTTGCCGGCACCGGACCGCGAACGAATTTTTGCGACCAACGCGACTGAGTTTTACAGGCTGAATTAAATGGCGGAAACCTACTTCATCACCGGGGCCCAGGGCTGTATTGGTTCATGGGTAGTCAAGGCGTTGGTTGAACGTGGCGATGTTCCTGTCGTCTTTGATCGCAGCGACGATTCCAGGCGGTTGAGCGCAATCATTTCCGACGACTCCCTTCAACAAGTTCGTTTTGTAATCGGCGAGATCACTGACTATCAAAATGTCTTGTCGGCGCTGAAGCATTCAGGAGCACAACGGGTAATTCATCTTGCAGGACTGCAAGTGCCAACGTGCAAGGCTGATCCAGTGGCTGGTGCGATGGTCAATGTGGTTGGAACGCTGAATGTGTTTGAAGCAGTCAAAACTGTCGGCGCAGGCGGTGTTGTTTACGCAAGCTCGGCTGCAGTCTACGGGATGAATGACGACGATGTGCCGCTGGATGAGAGTGCGGACTGCGAACCATCAACCCACTATGGTGTATTCAAACGGGCGAACGAAGGAAACGCACGAGTCTATTTTCTCGACCATGGCATCTCGAGCGTGGGTCTTCGTCCTTTGACTGTCTATGGTGTGAATCGTGACACGGGTCTTACAAGTGATCCGACCAAGGCGATGAAAGCAGCTGTGCTTGATCGACCTTTTCACATTCGCTTTGGTGGATCGACAGATTTTCAGTATGTCGCAGACACAGCAGCTGCGTTCATAGCTTGTGCAGATCAATTGCCGCAGGGTGCATCGGTTTTCAACCTTCATGGCGACGCAGTCGCTGTCTCGCAAGTTGCGGAGATCATCAACCGTCGAGCAGGCACTGACCTGGTTACGTGTGGTGGCGCAGAGATACCGGTTGCGCCTTCGATGAACGATGCGGCAATTCGGAGAGTTATTAAGGACTTGCCATCGACGTCCCTTGAAGTTGGCATCGAAGAGACGATGAAACGATTTTCATTGCTGCGTGATGAGAACCGGCTGGATGTTAGCGATCTGGAAGGCTGAGATCCTGGGTTTAGCTCATGGTTTTGATCCAACAGTGCGCTACGGAATCGGCTAGGCCGCCTGATGTGAGGCGTGGCTTTGCCCCGCCGTCACAGTGCCTTTTTTTAAACTTCCAGGCTACGCCCTCCGGTATCAAGTGGTTGTCCAGAAACATAAAACTCGAGTTGGGGCGTAGCCCAAACCGAATGGATGCCTTCGTGC
>DATEXA010000109.1:0-2228 GCA_035257465.1 Pyrinomonadaceae bacterium
TGGCTAGACAGGCACGCGAGGCGTATTCATTGGAACTGCCGCATCCATTACCTACCTGGTCCGCCGAATTCCTTCGGAAGCACGAACCAGATGGCCTTTAGCTGCGATCACTGCAGCAACTGAGTAAAATAGAAAGTTTAGTCCTATGATTAAATCAATCGTTAGTATCGTGTTCGCCACAGCCCTGATGGGTTCAGCGGCTTTTGCGCAAACATCTTCCACCTCCACCACCGCTACGACGGGAACCAATGGAGTGACTGAAACCACCACAACAACAACCGAAAGCACGGGCGTTGTTAGGGAATTCACTCCGGGACATCAGCTTTTCCTGAAAACGGAAGCTGACCAGCCCGTTCGCTACAAGTTCGGCAAGACCGTCACCTATGTGACGTCAGATGGGAAAGTGATTGAAGCCTCGAAAGTAAGAAAAGATTCGAAGGTTCGCGTTCACTACATCAAAGACGGCGACGACATGCTCGTTGACAAAGTCATCGTCCAGGACCGCGACTAAGATGTTGAACCTGCTTGGTCACTCGTGATCAGGCTCGTAAATCTCAGCGCCTGGCGGATCGAGATATTGCTCGCCGCCAGGCGTTTTGTCTTCGTCAATCACATCTTGTATCCGTCGCATTTGCTTTTCAACTTCGCTCCACCTGAAGGGACATATCGGCGGTATTTGCACCGTGCAAACCGGAACCGGTTTGATTCGATGCACCCGCAAATGCTTGAAGGAAATAGCCGCGATAAACCCAGAACTGGTGTAGAGTACCTAACTTCGATGCACCTCATTGAATTCCGCCAGATAGTCCGCGACGCAGAAATCGCCAACGCCATTTCCTCGGTCGTGCGCACACATCGTCTCACGGAGAAAGACACTGAGAGAGCCTTGCTCAAATTGAGTATTCCTCGTGCGGCAAACGTTGCCCGAATTAGCGTCGCGTTGAGTCTTTAGCTGGACGACCGCTCGCAAGAAGTAGCAGTGGAACAACGCGTGCGGTTTGCCGGGGATTTTCGCCAAACGCCAAAAGGTTCGGACCCTCTCGGTTTCAGGGGCTCGACGGAGGAGAACTCAGAACGTATGAGACGCTCTACCTCATCGCCTACGAAAGATGCCGGCTGACAAGTGACACGAAATCAATTCTGCTTACCCTAACCACGCGTTCATCGCTTCAAAATTAGCTACCGGCAAAGATCGCCCTTGGCTAACGAAAAACAGCAACATCTAACGAGACACAAGATCAGCGACGGCCCGAGCTAGAAGTGACTTTCGCATGGTATAAGACTTAGGCATAAGGACAGGCCGCCGTTCGCTGGATCGGGTGGTTAGGCGTTTCGAGGCTATGGAAGACACTCATAACTCACATAGCGACTAAGCCTCGTAACACCCAACGCGGCGCACTGACACCTTTGGTGTTCTTCCAGTGGACGATCTCGAACTCCACGTAAGCATTCTCGTGCGCATCAAATTCGCGTTCGGGGTGATCCGCGTCCCGAATGGCATCCCAATCGCGAATTGGGATGCGAATTACAGAACTGCGATGCCGCTCCCCATGAATGAAATGCTGAGGATCGGGAAGTTCCTTTGCCAACTCAAGTAGATGGGACAGGCTGAAGATTTTCATGGCAATTCGGACGGTCTAGTTCTCGCCTTGCATCTTGGGCTCTTGTTCATAGGTCACGGGTGGCGGGTAGCAGCGCCTAACGGATAAGCGTTAACCTGCAAGCCGGCGTCTTGGCCGCGGCGCTCGCGGGTACTTGTAGTTCGAGACGTGCTGGCCACGCCGCGGCCAGCTGGCTCGTCAGGTTCAACGCATAGTTAGGCCGCACAGACCCTTTCAGTAATGTGACGACGGCCTCACTTAGAAAGCAGGTCAAAGACTTCCTGCGTTACCTGAACCGAAAGACTTACAATGACTGGCTCGTCGTTACCCGCCGAATCCTTTTGGACCTGATAATAAATCAACACCGTGCAACCGTCGCTCTGCGCCCGTGTAAGTTCCGCCTCAAAGGCCGCGCTGTTGGGTGGAAACCGAAAGGGCAGCATAGCTTTGACGGTAGAGTTGGGGCCATGTCCCTCAACGTGTACACGTACGCCGGAACCGGTTGTTTCGACCGCGTACACAAAACCGGCATACCATTGGTAGGTATCTGCCGCATCCAAGACCCGCTGCTGCATGCCCTTCGGAATGTTTGCCGTCTTGAGCGCGCGCTGGAGAAGCTGCCGATCG
>DATEXA010000110.1:0-15682 GCA_035257465.1 Pyrinomonadaceae bacterium
TAAATCCATGAATTGCTGACCGCTGATGTAGCCTGCACTCGAATATTTCGGCGCGCGACGAGTTCAAATGGATCGCTGAAAGCGACTTGTGTGGCCTCAGCATTCTGCAAGGGCTCAAAACTAAAGTTCCTCGTCATCACATCGTTTGAGCCGCTTACTACAAGCGTAAATAAGCCGAAGATGAATAGGATCGCAACCAGCACGGCCCAGTATGGATAAATGCTCTTATAGAGAAACGGTTGATTAGGAGCGACATTCGACGGAGCCTGAAGCCGGACGTTAAACTTCTTTGCGATTTCCTTTCGCGGCACATACCTACCGAGCGACCAATTTACTTCGCCTGTTTCAACCTTCGACCCTTCCCGAGGTGGATTTCTAGTCAGTTCTCGGGAGAGCATTTCAGGAGGCTTCACATAATCAGCAGCCAACACTTCCTCTCCAACTTCAACCTTCCAGTAGAACTCACCCATGACGTATTCCACGCGCGCTGGTGCATCCTGAAAGATTCGAAAACTCTTGCCATGAAATTGAACACGATTCCCTCCGTCTGAAACCTCACCTGGAGCAACTGCTTGAACAAAACTCCAATGATGATCGCTGTTCACAAGCCACCGGAAACCAATGTGTGGGTGATAAAGGAGGTACTCAGACCAGAAGTAGCGCAAGCCTTCGATCTCGACGCTTCTGACTACAAAACCAAGCACGAGGTAGTTGGCGCCCTCGAATTCCGCAACGGCCCCAACCGGAATATCAGGCTGATACTTTCCAGCACCGAGCGATTTGAGAAAGCTGAGCTTTCCCTGATTCACATCGATCAAACTATTACAGTTTGGGCATCCCACACGCTCTGTGCGATCCGGTGCATGTAGAGCAAGTGGGCCACCGCAGTTTGGACATGATAGTGAGACAGCAGTGACCATGCGTGCCTCACGTTCAGGAGCACGGGCATCGGCAAGGCCCAACTCAGCGAGCGTTACGAGTTGACCGGTATAAACCGAGGGTGGTGCATCACTGAAGTCGATCGTTGCGAACATGCCCGCCGATCCGGAAAGGTCGGCAAAGTAAAAACTCTGTCCGGGAGTGAGTTCATAGGGAATCTCGCCAGATGCACCCAATGTTTCGGCGAAGCCAATTTCGGCAACGATTGGAGGGGTGGGGCCCGGTATTGAACTCACCGACATGCCGAGCTGGAGTCGCTCAGGAGGTGGAATTACATTACGGTCAATTTTTTGAAGAAACGTGAGGTAGAATCGACCTTGAGCTTCAGCGAGCCATCCAGTCGAACCATTTGCAAATGTTGCATACCACTCATCCCAAACACCTCCGGCTTCGTGGCCCATTTGAGCGCGTCCGGTAAGCTCGAAATTAACCCCGCGCCAAGTGCCCTGAAGTCCAAGTTGTAGCGGCGATCCGGTTTCGACTATTTCAGCAACGCGTCCAATATCACGCAGTTCGCGGTCGGTGCGAGTTACTGCAGATCGACAATAAGTGCAAATGACTACTATCGAGGAACCACTCTTAAAATTGACGGGTGCACCACAGGAGGGACAGTTTGCTGTCAAAGCACTCATGATTCGCTTGTTGCTCGTGACACGGCCAAAAGAAGTTCATCGTGAGTTACGTTACGTTCGACGAGGCGAATGTTGACATCACGAGCGCCCAACATTTCCTGTAGTCTCTCAGACCACAGCCAGTCGGGCCGCACGCGACAACAGTAAAGATTGAATGTAGCTGAAGAAAACTCTGGGTAGGTATGACAAGTGAGATGAGATTCACTAAGCAGAGCTAACCCCGTAACCCCGCCTGGCGGCGGAAATTGTCGCCACAATTGTTCCCCCACAACTTGGAGACCGAGTTCGTCAATCACTCGGGCAAAAACAGCACGCAATCGATTCACATCGCGCAAGTCATCAGCACGACATCCGGAGGCATCGATTATCCACTCCTTGCCAACAATCATGGACACTTAGTTGGATTGCTTAGAGAGATCTAATCAATTTGGAAGAGCTGAATCAGCGCGCTGAGAATAGGACAAACGTGATGCGTCTGGCAACAAAATGTCGAATTCTATTTAGTAATTTTTCCAGTAGCAAGGCTTTCGAGTCGACACAAAAGGTTACCGAGGCTTTCAGTCACAAAACCTAAACTCAATGAGTAAATCTGAGCAAACTACTTCGCGAAAAGTTGCCATCTTCACGCATCAATCGCCCCTCGTTTTTTTGGCGGGGCAAAACGCCCTACAACCTACACCTATTTCAACGACGATCAGGCGCAACTGGTCTCCAGCCTACAAACCCACTATTGTCCGAAGCGAGATGAGGTAAGCGTAACGTCAGCTCGGGCCCACGCCTTCTTGAACCGCGACTCCACCAACGACGCCTCTTCATTCTTACCCTGGGCCTTGAGGGCTTGCATCAAGCCAAACAACGCCCAGCCGTTCTCGCGATTGCGCTTCAGATCCTCCCAGTAAACAGTCTCGGCTTCGGCGGGTCGGTTTGCTTCCAGCAGCACAGCGCCGAGCGCGTGACGCGGCGGATAGTGGAACTCAGCAGGCTCGGTGTACACCAGAGCGTCTTCCAGTCGCACGGCGCGCTCGAGGTGCGCGATTGCTGCGTCATAACTCTTTTTGGCCGCGCTAATCTCACCGGACAAAACTTCTCTCGCAATTGAAAGCACCATGTGACCGGTGTTCGGCGAAAATAGCGGTTGATCGAGCGACTTATCAGCCATTATCTCGTCCAACTTCGTGAACTCCTGATCGGCCGAATCGATTTGTCCTTTGCCGAGAAAGGCCGTGCCGCGCGCGTAGTGCCACATGCCAGTCAGATACGCGCTGATCGCCGGCGGCTCTGGCTCGCGCAACATCTCGTCCCATTTTCCAAAACGTGTGAGCGCGTAGTAAGGCACGACGCGAAAGCCGGCAAGCAAGGGAACTGCTTTTAGAGTTTCGTCGTTGACCTGGGAAGCCGCCTTGCGCGCTGCTTCAATCGCCACCTTGCTGCGGCCTTCAGCCGTCGACGCAAACCAAAGGAAGTGCAGGTTGTGCGGATAGTAGGCCATCGGGTAGAGGCCCTGGGCGCGGCATTGCGAGATGTAATCTTCATCCGCCGCGATCGCCAGTACGTTGCTGCGCTCGGCGTCGGCATAGCGGCCTACACGTTGATAGATGTGCGCGGGCATGTGCACCATATGTCCCGCGGCGGGCATCAACGTCTGCAGACGGTCGGCGGCAGGTTCGGCTTTTTCCGCCTGGTACGCCTCCATCAGGTGAATGTAGAGATGCAGCGCGCCCGGATGCTGAGGATTGCGCGCGATGATTTGTTCCGTGAGCGCGACGATCTCCGCGGTTCTTTCATAAGGCGTGCCGTCTCGTGTCCAGTAACCCCAGGGGCGGAGGTCCATCACGGCTTCGACGTAGAGCATGGCGATGTCCTGATCGTCCGGAAAGCGCAGATGCACCTCGCGCATTGAATCGGCGTACGCCCGATCACGTGCTTTGCGATCTTCAGCGTGGCCGGAGTAGCGCTGGGTCAAGGCGTCGATTAACGCCTGTTCGCGTGGTGATGCTTTGGCTTTAAGGGACACGGCTTTCTGAATCACCTCGAGCGCTTTCGGCTCGTTAGCAGGATCCATCGGTGCGTTGATGTTCGGCCCGAGCGCCAGCGCCTCGCCCCAGTAGGCGATCGCGAGATCAGGATCGAGACGGGCGGCTTCTCTGTATGCGCGGCCTGCTTCCGCATGATTGAACGCGTACGATAGATTCAGGCCCTGATTCATGAAGAGCTGCGCCTCTTTGTTCTTTGTCGAGACCGGAAACACATGGGTGCCAAGTTTCTGCAGCCGCGGGGCGAGCGCGCCGGTTGGAGACTTTGACTGTTGGGCCGGTTCGATATAGTGAACGTGGTTGGGCGCTGGTTGCTGCGATTGAGCCAAAGTAGTTCTCTGAACAGCAATCAGCATCACGCCGATCGCAACCAGCGTCAGGAAGAATCTCGAAAATCGCATGGCTAGATCCTTTCTGCTGAACTCCTGTGCTTTTTGGCAAGGGATTCTACTGCTGTACGGACATCGCTTCAAGCCTTTCCGACTTGCAGTAGTACTGTGAGGAAAAGTGGTGAGCCGAGCGGAATTCGAACCTGCGACATCGGCAATTTTAAAGCGAAAATCGGTTTCCAATGCTTAGCGAGTGGACCTGGAGAAGCTGCGCATGATTTGGCTTGAATTGAAACTTGCCAGGCAATGCACGTTCGCAAGCACAGCAAGACAAAACTGATCTCATGCACTGGTGAACGGCGCTGCCGGGTTTGCACTAGAGCATCTGGAGAAAGCAATGAAGCTGATTGAGGAGTTGGGCCGTGGACGGACAATCGAAAGATCTTAGTGTCCAAAATTTTCATTTAATAAGCGCGATGGCGAATAATAGCGCGACGGCGAAAGCCGTTAGGCATGTCGCTTCATCCCGACGAACTTGTTCGCACGTAACCGCGCATTAGTTCACAGCAGTTTTGCGTTACCTTGCGGATCGCTTCATACTTCCCTCTCTTTTTCAATCCCAAGAAATTCAGGCTATTGGCCCCGATGAGAAATTTTCGTTCGTAGCATTAGCCCGAAGGTACATCCATGAATGTCTTATTTGATTTTTTGCGGTAACGCGCTGTGCCCAGGATGCGGCTCTGGCGTGAGAAATTTGCGCAGACTTTAAAACACTACAGTACGAAACACGTCATGACCGAAAGGGGTAATGGCTTGTTGGAATTTTGCCCATCTACAGTCCGCTCAATCTTAGTAATTCTCTAGACCGTTAGGAGCCAACTATGCGACGCCTTTCCAGTTCGATACTCTTTACGTTGGTGCTCAGCCTAATTCAGCAACCGATGGCACAGACCACAGCCAAGGTAAGTACTCAATCCTCGCGTCTTCGTGTCGCGGTAGTCGGGTTGGTTCACGGCCACGCGTCGGGGTTCTTTGCTCAGTCACTGTCTCGCCAGGACATTCAACTCGTTGGGATATTCGAGCCCGACCAGCAAATCTTTAATCGCTATCAGAGCGAGTTTCACCTTGATCAGAGCTTACTATTTTCAAACCTCGAGCAGATGCTGCGACAGTCCCAACCTCAGGCGGTCCTCGTCTATACGAATACCCTGGACCACCGAAAAGTAGTCGAGGCATGTGCGCGTCACGGCGTCCACGTAATGATGGAAAAACCCTTAGCCGTCAGTATGGAAGACGCGCGAGCCATTGAACGGACCGCGAAAAGAGCCAGCATTCATGTAATGGTAAACTACGAAACCACTTGGTACCGTAGTAACCGAGCGGCCTATGACCTGGTCCATGAAAAAGGCATCGGCGAGATTCGCAAGGTAGTCATTCACGACGGGCATCGTGGGCCAAAGGAAATTGGAGTGCAGCCCGAGTTTCTCGCCTGGCTTACTGACCCTAAACTAAACGGCGGCGGCGCGCTATTTGATTTTGGGTGCTACGGCGCTGACCTCATGACATGGTTTATGGATGGCCGCCGACCTGACACGGTTACCGCTGTCACACAGCATTTTAAGCCTGATGTTTATCCTCGCGTTGATGACGAAGCGACGATTGTTCTGACGTATCCAAAAGCGCAGGCTATTATTCAAGCGTCATGGAATTGGCATTTCGGTAGAAAGGATCTTGAGGTGTATGGAGAGAGCGGTTATGCCATTACATTGCAGAGTAATAACCTTCGCGTTCGACGGGGGGCTGGCGAGGAGGAACAAGTCGCAGCCCCGCCGCTGCTTTCGCCTTATGACGATTCCTTACTCTATCTGCAGGCGGTGCTGTCAGGTAAAGTGACCAGCGCTGGGCCATCATCATTGGAAACTAACCTCGTGGTGACGGAGATTCTCGACGCCGCCCGGCGTTCTGCCGCATCCGGCAAAACAGTGCGGTTGGCGGTAGCAAAATGAAGAACGTGCGCGACGTTTCAACTGATCCTGTTTGTTGTAACGGAAAACTTCTTGGTGAGGGCTAAGTTATTGAAAGTAGTGGTAGGCGCGTGGGGATTTGAACCCCAGACCCCTACCGTGTCAACTCGACGGTGGGCCAACAGCAACAAACTGCATCAGTTTGGCAGGCGTGACTCTTTCTCCAAGCTACGACTCCCGAGCCACAATATCAACGCAGCTAATGCACAGGCAGCGGGACAAACGAGAAGCGAGTAGCGCATCTGCAACGGCGTCACAGAGGCACCCAGCCAGTCATTCAGCTTCCCGATGAGGTTTGAACCAATTGCGTAGGCGGCGATATTTACGCTGAAGAAATAAATCCCGATGCCGAGTCCGCGCAGATGGGGCCCGGCGATGTCGTGCACATCCGCGGCGGCTGGCCCAAGCCACATCAAGGAAAGTCCGAGCAATACAAAATTTGCGATCAGCAGAAATGGGACACTGTCGGAAAAGATCAGCATTACCCAAAAGGGAATTGCGATTAGAGCGGCAACGGCGCTGAACAGCATGCGCCCCCCGCGACCAACACCGCGAAATCGATCGGCTGCCCAGCCGCCTAGAATAGTACCGGGCACTCCCGCGACCAGTGACAAGGCACCTCCGAAGAAGCCGATCGTTGCGATATCAAACTGGTGAACGCGAACGAAAAACGTAGCACCCCAAATCGACAGGTTGTTAGCGGCCAACCCAAAGAGAGCATAGCCGAGATAGTGAAATCTGAGCGGCACTGATTGAAGCAGTATCTTCCAATCCTTGCTTGTGTATTTTGCAGTCGCTGCCTCTGTTCGTCCACGTGGTTCCTCCTTCAGAAGGAAGACCAGCACGGCGACCATCAGACCCGGAAAGCCGAGTAGGTAAAAAGCCCAGCGCCAGCCGAAATGTTGCCCAATCCAACCACCAAAAAGGAAAGCGAAGCCGGCGCCAACTGCAATGCCTGAGGAATATATCGCCTGCACAGTCGCGCGCATGCGCGGAGGAAAGTAGTCACTCAAGAGCGATAAGGCTGCCGGTCCAAGCGTAGCTTCGCCCACACCAACCATCACACGACAGAAGAAAAGAGTCCAAAAGCTGTCAGCGAATCCAGTCAACCCGGAGAAAAGACTCCAGACAGCCAGTCCACCAGCGATCATATTCTTACGTACAGCGCGATCGGCTAAACGGCCAAACGGGATTCCGAGTGCCGTATAAAAAATGACGAACGACGTGGTTCCTAAAAGCGCAAGCTGCAGATCACTAAATGCCATCTCTTTCTTGATGGGTGTAAAGAGGATGTAGATCAATGAGCGATCGAGAAAGTTGAGGACATAGACGACCGTAAGCAAAGCTAGTGCGTACCAGGCGTAAGCTTTCGGGCTTTGGTCTTTCTCAGGTGAAGGTTTTGGTTCAGGAAGCGCTGGCATTCGGGATCTCAGCTCATGAGGACCGTCGCTTCTCCTTTGATCACGACTTCATTCCGTTGATTTGTGCAGACAGTGTCGAGCTTTACGATTTGTTTATCTTCACGTATTCCAGTAACCGTAACGCGTGCTTCGACCGTATCGCCCAGAAAGACAGGCGCGACGAACTGCAGTGACTGTCCCAGGTAGATACTTCCCTGTCCGGGTAATTCGTTGGCAATCACCGCCGAAATCAGCGATGCGCTCAACATGCCGTGAGCGATTCGTCGTCCAAAACGTGTCTGCTGCGCGAAGGCTTCATCGAGATGGAGAGGGTTATGATCACCGGAGACATCTGCAAAAGCGCGAATGTCACTGTCGCTAATTGTCTTCGAAAGTGAAGCTGTATCGCCTGGTTTGATTTTCATGATCAAGAGTGATCTTCTTAAATGGCGGCTTTATTGACCGGACCGTAAAGCGATTCGATTTGATCGCGATAACGGTTTGTGACTATTTCCCGTTTCAGTTTTCCAGTCGGAGTGACTTCATCCTTTTCAATCTCAAAGTCACCATCCAAAATCGCGAACTTCTTGATCGACTCTGTCGACGAGACGCGTGAGTTCACCTCATCAATCATCTTCTGAACCAGCGTGTGCATAGGCGCTGAAGCTGCCAGTTCGGTCAGGCCGCCAACAATCGAATGCGCGCGCGCGAACTCAGCAGCCTCGCTAGCGTTTAAAGTAATCAAAGCAACCAGGTAACTCCTCCCTTCTCCATAAACGAGTGCATGTGAGATCAGATGATGCTCCTTCAGCATGTTCTCGATCAGTGCCGGCGCCACTTTCTTTCCCGTGGACATGACAATTAATTCTTTCTTCCGGCCAGTGATTCTCAAAAAGCCATCAACGTCGAGCTCGCCAATATCACCCGTAAGCAACCAGCCTTCACGGAACATCACCCTCGTCGCCTCTGGCGCTTTGTAATAGCCGCTGAACATCATTTCGCTCCGCACCAGAATCTCGCCATCCTCAGCAATCTTCACTTCGCAGCCGGGCATAGGTGGACCAACTGTGCCAAACTTGTGGTTATCTGCTCGGTTGAATGCGACGCAAATATTTTCCGTTAGACCGTAGGCTTGCAAAATTGGCAGTCCCGCCGCATCGAAAAACTCGGCGACTTCCAAAGGCAACGGCGCGCCGCCAGAGGTTGCTAAGCGAATGTGCCCGCCAAAATAGTCTTTGACTTTACTGAGCACCGGAACCGCATTGACGTCGTATTCATGTTGCACATCATCAGGAACTTGTTTACGCGCTTGATGAAGACGAGAAATCCGCCGGCCAATTTGCAAAGCGCGGTTGAATTCTTCGCGCTCCTTTTCTGGCGCCAGCTCCAGATCCGCGACCACGCGAGCGTGAATCTTCTCGAAGAATCGAGGCAGACTGGCGAACACCGTCGGTTTTACTTCAAGCATGTACTGGCCCAACTTCGACAAATCATCAACGAAGTACGCCGAAGCACCTGCGTAAAGCCGGTTGTATAACCCTGAGATACGTTCGGCAACGTGGCAATACGGCAGATAGGAAAACGACACATCCGTATCTGAAATTGGAATCGTCGCCCGCAACGATTCGACACTGTTAATGATATAACGGTGACTTAAGAGTGCGCCTTTTGGCGGGCCAGTCGTCCCGGACGTGTAAACCATAATCGCGATGTCTTCAGCTTTAGCGTTGTTTGCGCACTCCCCGAGGAGCTGAGACAAAGCAATTCGGTTTTCTCGACCACGGGAAATTAGTTCTTTGTAACTGATGACCTGATCTTCAGCGCTTGCAGCTGACTCCTCCAATACCACAATCGTCTTGACCTTCGGCAACGCTTGACGAACGCTCAGAACCTTTTTCAGCTGTGCGGCGGTGTCAACCAAAACGAATTCAGCGTCGGATTGATTGATGATGTATTGGCATTGCTCGGGTGAGCTCGTTGGGTATAAACCAACACCAACTCCACCCGCTGCAATTGTCCCTATATCGCTAATGGGCCATTCAGGGACATTGCCCATAAGCATCGCGACTGATCCGCCATGCTTGAGTCCCAGAGAAAGCAGCGCGGTAGCAACGTCATGGGCGTTCTCGTCAAAACGATCCCACGAAATCCCTTTCCATTTCTCATGATCTCGAAAATAGAAGACGTCGCGCGGCTGGGAATCAGCGGCACGAAACCTTCTGACCCGATCGATGAATAACGAATAAATGTTTGGAAACTTCATCGAATGTGGGAGTCACCAGCGAAACGCAACGCAGGCCATATTCAACCCGCCGCCCGACGCACACATAATCAAATTGTCACCAGGTTTTAACTTGCGCTCCTGGACCGCGTCATCCAGGACCATTGGAATACAAGCCGAACCTGTGTAGCCCCACTTGCCCATGACCGTGTGCGTCCGCTCCATCGATACAGCAAGAATCTTCATTACTTCCTTTATCGTGCTTAGGTTGACTTGAGTGAAGAGAAATAGAGAAATGTCGTTGACCGCGAGTTCGCATTTCGCAAGAACATCTCCAATGATCCTTGGCCAACCGTCAATATTCACTTCAGGAGGATACTTCCGCGCAAAGCGAACCTTTGTCCATAAACCTTCACGCAAAACGTCGTCTGTCACTGGGGTTCGTGTACCGCCTGCGTAGATACCCATGTAATCGGAAAAGCTGCCATCGGCGAGTAACTTCGAACCGAGAAAGCCGGGACTAATATCGTTGGCTTGCAAGACCATAGCACCGGCGCCGTCTGCGAAAATGGTCGCCGTCTTTTTGTCATGCCAGTCAATGTATTTGCTCATCGCGTACGCACCAATTACGAGAACGTTCTTGTACGCCGGATCGGCAATGATGAACTTCGATGCGGTATCCAAAGCAGTAACAAAACCAGCGCAGGCACAATTCACATCGAACGTGCCGGCATTCTTCGCGCCCATGCGGTCCTGAACAACGACGGATGTCGCGGGCGAAAGATGTTCGGGTGTGTCGGTTGCGAGAATGATGAGATCGAGATCTCCGGCCGTGATTCCTGCGGATTCCAATGCCTTCTTACTCGCAGCCTCAGCGAGATCCGCGGTGCTTTCGTCCACCCCGCAAATGTGGCGCTCCTTGATTCCGATGACGTTGGAAACGAACTCATCAATATCTTCACCGATCATCAGGCTGAGCTCGTTGTTGGTTAGTACTTTTTGAGGTACATAGGAGCCTGTACCGATGATGCGCGCGTACGTCATTGCTCTAATGCTCTTTCAAAAACTCAATCACGCTCCGATTGAATTCCTCCGGACGCTCAATGAAGAATAGATGACTGCCGCCTTCTATTATGCGTAACTCCGCGCCGGGAATCTCAGCCGCAAGGTTTCGCGAATTCTGTACTGGGACGATCGCGTCTGAGTCGCCACTAATAACGAGAGTCGGTGCTTTGATGTCGCCCAACTTCGGTTCGGCGTTGAACCCGGCTGCTGCCATCAGCTGAGCTCGATACGCTTCTTCTGTGACAGTACCCGACAGGCGCAACTTCACAATCTGGTCGACTCCTTCCGGATGGTCTCGTGCAAAGTCAGAAGAGAAGGCCGGAAGCAGAATGCGTCGAATTCTTTCTTCAGTATTGAAACCATTCGTTGACGCGATCGCCATCAAAGTTTCCATCGGAGGCGCCACATGACGGGGCCCGCCAAAGCTGGTGCAAGACAGGACCAGCGTGCGAGTCATTTCAGGATTCGCTAACGCGAATTCCTGAGCGACAAACCCGCCGAAGGAAGCCCCTAAAATGTGCGCTCGTTTAATTCCAAGCCGGTGAAGTAACACAACCACATCATCAGCTAGCAGTGGAATTGTCAGTTGATCGGAATAAAGTGGCGAAAGCCCCAGCCCGCGAGGATCAAAAGTGATTACGCGGAACTGCGCGGACAGTTGAAGAACCTGTTTGAACCAGATCCACCTTCCAGCCGCCAGACCTGGAATCAGAATCAACGGTTCGCCGTCGCCATGCTCCTCGTAGTAGAGCTCAACTGTTGATTCTGATATCGAAGTCACGGACCTCAGGTTTCACCGGCGGAACTTGAAAAGTTTGGTGCGTTTCAAATTCTTAGATTTTGATTTTTCTGACAAAGTTTCCCGTACTCCAGCGGCGTAAAACGCGACAAGAATGCGTGTTACCTAGAAATTAAGTTTGAACGCAAACTGCACCACACGCGGACCAGTGCTCGCCGAGATTATCTTTCCAAATGATGCAATCGCAATGTTATTGACGGGATTGGCGTAGTTCACCCAGTTGAACGCATTGAAGAACTCTGCGCGCACTTCGCCCCGAACACGTTCGTTGATCGGAATGAATCTGATGACGGAGATATCAACATTCTTTTGTCCTGGTCCAGTCAGAAAGTTCCTCGGAGTATTCCCAAAAGGCGCATTTGGATCGAACGTCGGATTGGTGACAGGGCCCACGTTCGTGTTACCCGCCGGGGTCGGACGCGAAATCACAAATGCTCCCTGGTTGAAATAGTTGTTCAAGCAACTGGACGTAGCACCACTACACGAGATTGTTCCAGAAAATGCCGGGTTCCGGTTGGCTCGACTAAAGACTGCATTACCTGGGTTATCAACCACCGAGAACGGCAAGCCCGACTGGAAAACTGCAATCGTTGCGATCTGCCAGTTGTTCACCAGCGCACGTACAACGTCGGAGTCAGACTTGGATTTTGGCAAATCGTAAACGCCGCTAAAAACGAATCGATGTTCGCGATTGAAATCTGAACGGCTGTAGTTCTGTCTCCAGTCAAACTGGTCACCGAATGGACTCGCAAGCTCGTTAACCGGTGTCCCATTGTAATAATCATGGGAGTGTCCAAACGTGTACGCAGCCGTGAACTGTAATCCTTCCTGGAACCGTCGCGTGACCGTCGCCTGCAAAGAGTTGTATCTCGAGTTTGACGATGTTTGGATCTGGTGCACTCCGCCGGTGACATTCTTATTGGTTGATAAAACGTTTCCCGCTGCAAGACGCGTCACGAAGCTGTTGGTCGTAGGGACGTAGATCGGCTGATTGAGATTTATGATCTGCAACAACTTCGTTCCCTTGTTTCCGACATAACCAACTTCGAGCACCGTGTTTTTTGCAAACTCCCACTGCACGCCCGCGTTGAATTGCTGAAGGTACGGTGTCCTTAATTTAGGGTCAACAAAGATTCCGCTGACAGGTACCCCGACAAGAGGTGCGAGTGGCGAGAGCACCGAGGGAATCGTCGCCGCGGTCGGAAACGACGACGGCAGTGGCAATGGAATAAATGGATCCGCAAACGTCCTGAGGATCCCCGGCAAACCAACGCCCAATGCCAAATATGGAAAATTGAAGAGCTGCGTGTTGATGAACCGCGTAGAGAATCGATCGAAGTAAATGCCGTAGCCACCTCGGATGATGACCTTGCCAGCATTGTCCGCGCGATAAGCAAAACCTAGTCGTGGGCCAAAATTATTCTTGTCGGACGGAATAAGTGTCTCGTCTACAGTGGGAACGCCAGCCAATTGTCCACCAGCTGCCTGGACTATCCCATTGGGTGGAGCACCAGTTCGAAATTGATCTGGAAGAAAGTTCACTAACCTCCCTTTTGAATCAACAGGAGGTCCAAAGAAGTCATACCGCAGGCCGAGATTCAAAGTGAGTCGGTCATTGAATTTGTAATCATCCTGAACAAATGCGCCAAAATCCTTAACCGTATAGTGACGATCAAAAACACCTGACCCAAGAATCGAGACACCATTACCGATTAAGAAGTTATTGAAGCTGCTAAAAATTATTTGTCCGCGCGTGAAGGCATTGAAGAAAAAGTCCAATGTTGAGTGACGAAACTCGCCACCCATCCGGATGCGATGTTTTCCGTAGACGATTGAAAGGGTGTCCTGGAGTGTATACGCATCAATCTTGGAATGCTGATCGCCAAGTGGTGATGAACCAAAGAAGAAAGATGAATCAGCACCTGCTACCTGAAGTGTCGGTGCACCGGGATAGAGACTCGCAAAAGGTGTCGTAATACCAAGCTGCGCCGCTGTGAATGGTTCCTCCGGCGTACTTGTCGCTTCAATGGAGTTGATACCAAATCGCGCCTGGTTTGTGATGGTCGAATTAAACGCGTAGTTATCTGTAAGCGAATACATTGTCTGGTTAATCGGTATGTCACCACCGAATCCAATCAATTGATTTACTGGTTGACCCTCCAGTCGATTTCCTGTTCCAGCAAAATTGTAGATTGCCTGAAACGAAGGATTCCGCGCATGGAAAAGTTTGCTCGACAATGTGTGCGTATTAGTGAAGTTGAAATCAAGATTGGCGTTGAATTGGTCTTCGGTGAAGCGCGAAACTCCGGACTGAACTACTGCAGTGGGTATTCTTGCTGCCGTTCCAGTGGAGGCTGCCAGGCCTGAGGACGGGATGGCAAACTGACCATTCGCAAGTTTAGCGTTAAGGATGTTAACCGCCACCGGGCTGATACTCGCCACCGGTAATCCGAACGTGGCAGCTAGCGCAGCCGCAGTTCGGTTGTCGTCCCGCAAACCCGCGGGAACGGATGGAAACGACAAACTATTCGAAAGCGAAAGCCCATTTCGTTCGCGAGTGCCCTGGTAAGAACCGAAGAAAAATACTTTGTCACGAACGATCCTGCCGCCCAACGTTCCACCGAATTGATTGCGCGTTAGGACCGGGCGTTCTAAACCCCTGGCTTTAATAAATGGTTCGTTAGCATTGAGCGCCTTATTTCTCAGAAAGTAGAAGACATTGCCATGAAATTCATTCCCCCCTGACTTGGTAACTGCTTCGACATTGCCGCCGGAATTGCGTCCATTCGAAGCGTCGTAGAGCGACGTTTGGACGATGAACTCCTGGAGGCTCTCCGTACTGGGAACTGCCAAATTCGGCGTTGAGTTTGTGCCGATCGAATTAGCATCGACGCCGTTAATCTTGACACTGTTGCTCGTCGTCCGCTGGCCATTGACACTGAATGCCGTATCACCACGGCCTAAGTCCGTGCTATTGGGAACTGAAGCTTGAGCGCCTGCTTGCAGCACAAGGAGCTGTTGAAAATTTCTCGTCGAAAGCGGCATTTGACGAATCGTTCCGCTCTCGATCACGCGACCGTTTTGCGAAGTTTCAGCCTGGAGAACAGGCGCTTCAGCCTCCACCAGGACCGTTGCTGCCGTAGCACCAAGGTTGAGGCGGGCATCTACGCTGGTGGTCTGAGTGATGTTGACTACCACTTCGGTCTGGTAGTTTTGAAAACCCTGCGAAGTAATGTCGAGACGATATCGACCGGGTGGGAGAAGAGTGAACGCAAAATGCCCGTCGCCATCAGAAGCTGTAGTTCGTGATGCCGCCGTGTCCAGGTTCGTCGCCTTCACGTCCGCGCCAGTTACAACTGCGCCGTTAGGATCGGTTACTGTCCCGCTGATTGTTCCAGTTGTAACTTGCGCGCTTCCAACGCTCGCCACACTCACAATCAAACCGATTGCAAACAAACTCACCAATCTTCTATGCCAGGTCATGGTTTTATCCTCCAAACAAAATTGCTTCACATCATGAATCCGCCACTGCACACTACTGTCTGACCGCTGATGTAGTTCGACTCAGGTAGACAAAACAAATAGACGGCGCCGGCAGCTTCCTCCGGTGTTCCAAAACGGCCGAGTGGAATCATGCTCTCTGCAGCCGCGATCAAATCCTCGTTGACTCCAATCTTGATTTTCTTACCTTCGATTTCGACAGTTGCGTCGCCATGCGCAGGTGATTCACTCAGCCGTGTCTTGATAAAACCGAACGCGACACAGTTGACGTTCACTCGATAGCGACCCCACTCCTTGCTCAAAGCTTTCGTGGCGCCGACGATTCCCGCTTTTGCCGCGGCATAATTAACCTGGCCGGCATTGCCACATAAACCGGAAATGGAAGAGATGTTGACGACTTTGCGAAACACTTCGCGTCCTTCGGCGGCCTCTTTCTTTGCGGCATTGCGGATGAATTCAGCAGCAGCACGCAAAATTCGAAACGGCGCAGTGAGATGCACTTCGATAATTGATTGCCACTGTTCGTCATTCATTTTTTGAATCACGTTGTCCCAGGTGTAACCGGCGTTATTAATGATGATGTCGACCGCGCCGTAATTCTTGAGCGCGCTTTCTACAAAGCGTTCGCCAAACTGCGTTTCGGTCACGTTGCCAACACACGCGACCGCTTCAGTTCCGAACCGTTTGACTAACTCGAGCGTCTCGTGCGCCGGTTCAGCGTCTAAATCATTCACCACAA